>JBIIDD010000326.1:0-2501 GCA_044238565.1 Candidatus Nanopelagicales bacterium | reverse complement strand
GGCACCGCGCTGCCCTACACGCGTGTCACCCCGTCGCACTGGTGGGTGAGCGACGTGCGCAGTGCGCACTACAACCAGATGCGCGTCTGTCGACCGGGAGCGTCCTGCGGATTCCGACAGGCCAAGTCCGAGCAGCTCGGCGAGGTCCAGGCATATACCTACGCTGTGGTCATCGACTACAACCGCGAGCCCGTGATCCCCGGGCGCGGGTCAGCATTCTTCATCCATGTGAGTGAGGGCAAGCCGACGCAGGGCTGCATCTCGATGCGCCAGTCAGAGCTGAAGTGGCTCATGCGTTGGCTGGATCCTGCCGATGACCCGATCATCTCGATCAATATCGGCGATGGCGCCTACGGCGTCCTCAACTGACTCACACGACACTCGGCCGGATACCCGGCGACGATGTCGCAGCACATCCCTGCCAGTCCCCGATTGATCCGGCGATGCGCGACACTTGCGGGGTGGACATCGATTCCAAGATCCGTCGGGAACTCGACCGAGTCGCCTCCCGTGGCCGGGCCGGCGAGATCCTCTGGCGGATCCGCAGCGACGACGGCGCGGTGGACTTCACCTACGGCGACCCCGAGAGACCGTTCTTCGTCGCGAGTGTGACCAAGTTGTACGTCGGGGCGATTCTCGCGCAATTGCAGGACGAGGGACGCATTGAGTGGACTGCGCCGCTCGCTCGCTATCTCCCTGACGTCGATCTCCGCGGACTCGCCGTCCTTCGTGGCCGCGACGCTGCTGAGGAGATCACCTTGCAACAGGTCATGGCACACACGGCTGGACTGCCTGACTACTTCGAGGGCAGGAGACCCGGAGGTTCGACCTTCTCCCGGGCGCTGGAGTCGGACTTCGAGTGGCGCCTCGACGACGTGCTGAGCTGGAGTCGGGAGATCGGTCCGGGCACGCCAGGGAAGAGTCGCTACTCCGACACTGGCTATCAGCTCCTCGGCGCTGTCATCGAGCAGGTCGATGGCCATCCCTTCGCACAGTCCCTGCGCGAGAGGATTTGCCAACCCCTGGGACTGAAGGGCACCTACGTGTTCTCGCGCGAGGACGTCGATCGCTATGCATCGATAGCATCCCTGCGCGTGGGCGCCGCGCAGGCCGGTATCCCGCTCGTTATGGCGTCAGTGCAGGCAGACGGCGGCATTGTGAGCACGACATCCGAGGCTCTCCGATTCGCCGAGGCTTTCTTCGCGGGCGCTCTCTTCCCTGCATCGACCGTCGACTGGATGGCCTCGGATTGGCATCGCATCTTCTTCCCATTGGAGTACGGCAATGGCGTCATGCGTTTTCGCATGCCGGCCCCGCTGACGGGATTTCGACGCGTGCCGCCCTTCATCGGGCACTCGGGCGCCTCCGGGACGGTGGTGTTCCGCAGCCCAGACCTGCAACTCACCGTTGTGGGCACCGTCAACCAGATCGAGACTCGTTCGCTGTCCTTCCAGTTGCTCGTGCGCACGGCTCTAGCAGCCTCGCGTCGCTAGGGTGCCCTGATGTCAATCCTGCGCGCGACCACCCCGGAGAACAAGCGGGCCCGTTCTGCCGTCATCTACGGCTCAGCGGGCACGGTCGTGGAGTGGTTCGACTACGGGCTCTATCTCTACCTCGTCCCGGTCATGTCGCCGTTGTTCTTCCCCTCGGATGACCCCATCGTCTCGGCCATCGCCAGTCTGGGTGTCTTCGCCGCGGGATCGATCATGCGCATCGCGGGCGGAGCCTTCTTCGGCAGCCTCGGGGATCGCCTCGGGCGCAAGCGCGCCCTCGTGCTGTCGATCCTCATGATGACCGCGCCCATGGCACTCACGGCCTTCCTGCCCGTCTACGCCGTCATCGGCATCGCCGCTCCCCTGCTCTTCACGGCGATGCGGCTGCTCCAGGGCTTCTCCGCAGGTGGGGAATACAGCGGCACGATCGTCCAGTTGGTCGAGCAAGCTCCGCCCGGCAAGCGCGGATTCGTCGCCTCCACAGCGGTCTTCACGTCTGGGCTCGGAGTCATCCTCGCCTCCGCACTGGTCGCGAGCCTGACGACGTGGACGACGAGTGAGTTCATGAGCGACTGGGGCTGGCGCATCTGCTATCTCGTCGGCGGCGCGCTCGGGCTCTTCGCACTGGTGATGCGGCGTCGTATGCCCGAGACCGAGGAGTTCTTGGAGGAGGAGCGCGACGGCGATGTACCCAAGCAGCCCCTGCGCTACGCCCTCACGCACCTGCCCAAGCAGGTCATCATCGCCGCGCTTCTCGCGGGCTACGGCGGAATCCTCTACTACGTCGTCCTGGGCTTCGTGCCGACCATCCTCGACTCCTTCAGTGAGATCCAGTCCGACACTGCCCTGTGGGTGACGACGGGCATGACCGTCGTGTACGCCGTCGCCACGCCGGCGTTCGGAGCGTTGTCCGACCGCTACGGACGCAAGCTCACGCTGACAGCAGCCGCGGTGGGCTTCGCCCTACTCAGCGTGCCGATGCTGTGGCTGATGACCAACGAAGGCCTG
>JBIIDD010000325.1:0-2509 GCA_044238565.1 Candidatus Nanopelagicales bacterium | reverse complement strand
CCGGCCATCACGGCCTTGTGCACCAACTCGGCCGAGGCGCGACCGCTCACCTGCAGTGCATGACCGCGCAGCGGGAGGCGCCCCTCCTGCAGAGCCCAGCCGATGACCTTGTCGACGGCGTTGTGGCGGCCGACGTCCTCGCGCAGGCAGATGAGATCGCCCTCGGGGGTGAAGAGTCCGGCAGCGTGCAGGCCGCCGGACGCGGCGAAGCCGCGCTGGGCGGCGAGGAGTGCCTCCGGCTGGCCCAGCACGGCCTTCACGTGGAAAGCGGTCGCGTCGTCGCCGAGAGGCCAGCGCCGGGTGCGCTGCGTCATGGCGATCAGATCGGCACCGCAGACCCCGCAGGCGCTCGACGTGGCATGCAGTCGCGGCTCGACCGGGACCCGGGTGCGGGTGTTCACCTGCACGATGCGGCGTACCTGCTCTGCATCGTCCTCATCGTGCTCGAAGCACTCCTTCGCCTCGATGACCTCGTCGATCGATGCCAGGGCACCCTCGGCGACGAGCCAGCCGAGGGCGAGCTCGATGTCGTGTCCGGGCGTACGCATCGTGGTGGAGACGGAGACACCGTCGACCTCGATCTCGAGCGGCTCCTCGATCGCCAGGGAGTCAGGGCCAGCGTCGACGACCCCGTCGCGCCAGCGCAGCACGCGGCGCCGGTCGGTGGAGGCCATGGCAACCCTTCGCAGGAGATGGCCCAGCCTAGGCCTCGCGTGAGCGTCACCCCGCGTGGTGATCGCAGGTTCCACACTGTGGAACTCCTTTTCTGATGACCGCGGGGATGTCCCTGACGCCCCCGTTGTGGCCTACCCTGGAGGGGTTCACGGGGCTGCAGAGGCCCCCGGGACGGCGAGGTGGAAGGCGGTGCCGAGGTGCCCGGTCACCAGGCATGGTCGGTCCAGGCAGGGACCGCCGCCGTCGCCGCGATTCCCCCCGCAGAGCGCCTGATCCTCCCCGCGCTCCAGCGAGTGCAGGCTGTCTTCGGCTGGGTCCCCGACGAGGCCGTCGACATCGTCGCCGCCGAGCTCAATGTCTCGCGCGCCGAGGTCGTCGGCGTCCTCACCTACTACCACGATCTGCGCCAGTCGCCGCCGCCCGACGTGCACGTGCAGGTGTGCGTGGCCGAGGCCTGCCAGTCGGTCGGCTCGCGCGAGTTCGTGAGCGACCTCGAGGCGGCGTACGGCGTCCCGCTCGGCGAGCGCGTCGATGAGATCGCCAAGCGGGGCGGCTCCGCCGACCCGACGGCGATCAGCGTGGAGCTCTCCGCGGTCTACTGCCTTGGCAACTGCGCGCTCGGCCCTGCAGCCATGGTCGACGGCCGCCTCATCGGCCGCTGCGATGTCGAGCGCATCCGCGATGCCGTCGCTCTCGCGCAGGATGTGCGCACATGATCCGCATCTTCGTGCCGCGTGACAGCGCCGCCCGCTCCGTCGGTGCCGATGAGATCGCCGCCGCGATCGAGGCGGGCCTGCGTGACCGCGGGATCGACGCGGAGGTCGTGCGCAACGGCTCCCGCGGCATGCTCTGGCTCGAGCCGCTCGTCGAGGTGGAGACGGCCGCCGGCCGCGTGGGCTACGGCCCCGTGACCCTGCGCGATGTCGCGGGCCTTCTGGACGCCGGCCTCGTCGAGGGCGCCGACCACGCCCTGTCCCTGGGCCTCGTCGACCAGATCGACTGGCTCGCCACGCAGCAGCGCGTGACCTTCGCCCGAGTCGGCGTCATCGATCCGCTCGACCTCGACGACTACCGCGCTCACGGCGGCCTGCGCGGCCTCGAGCGCGCGATCGCGATCCCGCAGGAGGAGATCGTCGCCGACGTACTCGCCTCAGGTCTGCGCGGTCGCGGGGGAGCAGGCTTCCCCGCCGGCATCAAGTGGCGCACCGTGCTCGAGGCCGAGGGCGACCAGAAGTACATCTGCTGCAACGCCGACGAGGGCGACAGCGGCACCTTCGCCGACCGCATGCTCATGGAGGGCGACCCCTTCACCCTGCTCGAGGGCATGGCGATTGCCGGCATCGCCACCGGCGCGACGCAGGGCCTCATCTACGTGCGCTCCGAATACCCCGATGCCATCGCCACCCTGCGCACCGCCATCGACATCGCGCGCGTCGACGGCTGGCTCGGTCCCGATGTCATGGGCTCCGGTCGCGCCTTCGACATCCGCGTCGTCGAGGGTGCCGGCTCCTACGTCTGCGGCGAGGAGACCGCGATGCTCGAGAGCCTCGAGGGCAAGCGCGGCATGGTCCGGCCCAAGCCCCCGATCCCCGCACTACAGGGTCTCTTCGGCAAGCCGACGCTCGTCAACAACGTGCTCACCCTCGCGGCCGTGCCCGGGATCATCGCCGATGGCGCCGCGGCGTACCAGGCCCTCGGCATGGACCGTTCGCGCGGCACCCAGGTCTTCCAACTCGCGGGCAACATCGCGCGCGGCGGGATCGTCGAGCTCGCCTTCGGCGTCACTCTCGGCGAACTCGTCGAGGGGTACGGCGGGGGCACGCGCTCGGGTCGC
>JBIIDD010000324.1:0-2516 GCA_044238565.1 Candidatus Nanopelagicales bacterium | reverse complement strand
AGGTGATCGCCGCGATGGAGGACATCGTGGACCGCGCCCGCGCGCGGGGGATCCCGGTGATCGGCGGCACGCTCATCCCGATGGGCAAGGAGCCGGGCACAGTGCAGGAGACATCACGCCAAGCGGTGAACGAGTGGATCCGCACGAGCGGGACCTTCGATGCGGTCATCGACTTCGATCGCATGGTGCGGGATCCGCAGGCTCCGTGGCAGATCTATCCCGCGTGGCAGGCACCACCCTTCAATGGCAACTACTTCCACCCCAATGCCATGGGGCACGCCGTCATGGGACAGCGAATCCCCCTCGGCGTGTTCGAGGTTGCCCGCTAGGGAGATACTTCACCCCATGCGCATCGCGGTCCTCAGCGCCGGCAACGCCGGCCAAGCCTTCGCCGGCGGTCTCACGCTCTCGGGCCACGAGGTCCACCTCGCCGCCGTGCCCGAGCATGCCGAGCAGATCAGGATCATCCAGACCTTCGGCGGCGTCTTCGTCGAGGGATCGACCGCTGCCGGCAAGGAAGGTGGGTTCGCGGCCATCGCCCGCGCGGACACCGACGTAGAGGCCGCGGTCGCAGGCGCTGAAGTCACGTTTCTCGTCGCGCCAGCCTTCGGACAGGAGGCCTACTTCGAGCACATCGTCGCGCACTCCCCCGACGGCCAGATCATCGTCATCCAGCCGGGCAAGTTCGGTGCGCTGCGCCTCGCCGAGATGATGCGCGAGGCCGGCCGCGACCCGCAGTCGCTGCTCATCACCGAGACCGACACCTTCCTCTACGCCGCCAAGATCCACGGCCTTGACCGCATCTGGCTGCGCGGAATCAAGAGCCAGCTTCCCCTCGCCGCTCTGCCGCACACACGGACGGAGGCGGCACTCGAGGTGCTGCATCAGATCCATCCGCAGTACGTCGCAGCGCCGAGCGTGCTCTCCACCTCGATGAGCGACGCGGCGTACGCCATCCACCCGGTCACGACCCTGCTCGATCTCTCGCGCATCGAAGCGCTGGGTCCCTACCGCACCAAGGCATACAGCATCAGCCCTGGCGTGGCTCGCATGGCGGAAGCCGTAGACGCCGAGCGCGTACTCGTAGCACAGGCCATGGGCGTGGAGACTGAGCCGGTCTTCAACCAGATCAAGGCGATGTACGGCTTCCCGGGCGACACCCTCTACGAGACCCTGAGCAACACCACGGTCCACGTCGATCAGATGACGCCACGCAGCGCGCAGCACCGCTATGTGACCGAGGAGATCCCCTACGGCCTGGTGCCTATCTCCGAGATCGCGTCGATCCTGGAGATCCCCACTCCCAACATCGACGCGATCATCGCCCTGGCGTCGACGGTCAACGGCGAGGACTACCGGGCCACCGGTCGACATCTCTCGACGCTCGGGCTCGGGCGCATGACTCCGGAAGAGCTGATCGCGACTCTCTAGGAGGCGAAGGCAACTCGACCTGCGACGACCACGGAGCGCACCGACTCGAGATCGTCCGCGTCGACAATGACGAGGTCGGCTCGCTTACCAGGAGCGATACGGCCTCGATCGGCCAGTCCGAGCAGGTCGGCCGTTCGCGTCGAGCACATGAGTGCGATCTCTCGCAGGTCGACATAGCCCATCGCACGCCAGCGCTGCGCCACCGCGAGCATCGGCTCCCACGTACCCCCTGCGTAGTCGGTCGACAGCGTGTCGACGAGGCCCTCGGCGGCGAGCAGGTCCGCGGTCTCCGGAGTTGCCAGTCGACGCGCATGGGCCATGTCCAACGACGAGACGTCCACGACTACGCCGGCATCACGCAGATCACGGGCGAGCGCGATGAGATCCTCGGCGGGGATCGAGGGATGGTTGAGGTGGCCCGCCACCAGGTGCGCCTTGGTCTCGCGGGCAAGGCGCAGCAGCTCATCGGCCGAGGGTCCAGCAGCGTGGAACATCGCCGGGACGCCCGTGCCCTCAGCAGCCGCCACCGCCTGGGAGAAAGACTCCAGGGATGTGCGCACCGGGGCGACGGCGTAGTCGAGTATTGCCTGACGTGCCGGGTCAAAGATCTCTGGTGGCAGTCCGGATGCCGTGATCGCGGACCTCAGTCGCTCGTCGTTCGGGGGTTCAACGCGTCGCGGTCCCGTGAGTGCATCGATCAAGCTGGTCGCAGTCGCAGAATCGAGTGCGACACCAGTAGCCGCGAGCACCGCATCGGGAACATACCGATAGGCGGCCACTCCACCGCCCAGCGTGGCACCACTTCCTACCTCTCCGATCATCACGGCCCCGTTTGCGACCATTCGATCCGCGGTCATGGCGCGGTCACGGTCCGTAAGCCCACTCCCATCGACAAGGTCAGCTGCAGCGAAGGCGGCAGGCAGATGATTGGTGGCGAGTCGAACGTCGATATCGTGATCGATCAACGAGTCCTCAAGTCCGAAGCCGCACACGTTGACTAGAGTCGTGACTCCCGCCGCAAGATGCCGGTCCAGATTCGCTCGCGCCACTTCCGCCGACAGTGCCTCCGCACCTGATGAGAAGAG
>JBIIDD010000323.1:0-2521 GCA_044238565.1 Candidatus Nanopelagicales bacterium | reverse complement strand
CAGGCATGCGCCTGGTGATCGAGCTCAAGCGCGACGCAGTCGCTCAGGTAGTGCTCAACAACCTCTATAAGCACACCCAGCTCCAGGAGACCTTCGGCGCCAATATGTTGGCCCTGGTCGATGGTGTGCCGCGCACCCTCAGCATCGAGCAGTTCGTGCGATCGTGGATCACCCACCAAATCGAGGTCATCCAACGCCGCACGCGCTATCGCCTGCGCAAGGCCGAGGAGCGCGCACACATCCTGCGCGGCTACCTCAAGGCACTCGACGCTCTCGACGAGGTCATCGCGCTGATCCGAGCGTCTGCCACCGTTGACGACGCACGCACCGGCCTCATGGGCCTTCTCGAGATCGATGAGCTCCAGGCCACCGCGATCCTCGACATGCAGTTGCGTCGCCTTGCCGCGCTGGAGCGCCAGAAGATCATCGATGAGTTCGACGAGCTTCAGGCACGTATCGCCGACTACAACGACATCCTCGCCTCGGAGCCGCGTCAGCGCTCCATCGTGAGCGAGGAGCTCGCCGATGTCGTCAACGACTTCGGCGACGAGCGCCGCACGCAGTTCGTGCCGTGGGACGGCGATGTGAGCCACGAAGATCTCATCGCCGAGGACGATGTCGTCGTCACGATCACGTCGGGCGGCTATGCCAAGCGCACCAAGACAGATCTCTACCGCCAGCAGCGTCGCGGTGGCCGCGGGGTCAAGGGGGCGGCCCTGCGCCAGGACGACGTAGTCGAGCACTTCTTCGTCACGACGACGCACCACTGGATCCTCTTCTTCACCACCAAGGGCCGCGTCTATCGCGCGAAGGCCTACCAGCTGCCCGAGGCAGGTCGTGACGCCAAGGGCCAGCATGTCGCCAACCTCCTGGCCTTCCAGCCCGACGAGGAGATTGCGCAGGTGCTCACCCTGCGTGACTACGAGGCTGCTCCCTACCTTGTGCTGGCGACGCGTGGCGGCATGGTCAAGAAGACGAAGCTGTCGGAGTACGACTCCAACCGCACCGGCGGTGTCATCGCCATCAACCTCCGTGAGGACGACGAGGTGATCTCGGCCCAGTTGGTCAGCGAAGACGACGACCTACTGCTCGTCTCGCGCAAGGGAATGTCCGCGCGCTTCCACGCCGACGACGCCACCCTGCGACCCATGGGCCGGGCCACGGGCGGCGTGATAGGCATGCGCTTCCGCGGCGACGACGCTCTGCTGTCGATGGACGTCGTTCGAGAAGGCACCTTCGTCGTCACGGTGACGGATGGCGGCTACGCCAAGCGCACCCCGGTGGACGAATGGTCACCCAAGGGTCGCGGCATCCTCGGTGTACGTGCCGCGCGCCTCGTCGAGGCGCGCGGCGCCCTCGTTGGCGCCGTGGTCTGCACAGTGGATGACCAGATCTTCGCGGTGGCCAATGACGGCATCGTGATCCGCACCCGCGTGGATGAGATTCGCCCCTCGGGCCGCGACACCATGGGCGTGCGCCTCATGAACCTCGGTGAGGATCGCAGCCTCGTGGCCGTCGCCCGCGCCGGCGAAAGTGATGACGAGGGTGATGAGGCCGATGCCGACGTCGTTGAAGGAGTCGTCGTGGTAGATGACGAATCGGTCCAGCCCGACAGGGGCGGCTTGGCCGACCCGCCGGGCTTTACTGACGCCACGACCGGTCAGGACCCCACCGATGGGCTCCCGCAGGTTTAGTCTGAGGGCCTGACGCATCCGCGCAGGACCACGACAGGCAGGAGGGAGCGGTCGTGTCGAGCACGGTGACTCCCGGTCAGCCGACGCCTATCGGGCGAGCGCTTGGCGAAGCCCCGCCCGTCCGGCCGAGCGACGCAACGCCGGCGCAGGGGATTCCTCCGGTGGCCCCGACGCCTGCTGCGCCCGCACCCGTGGGCGCTGCGCCCACGCCCGCTCCCGCGGTCGTCGCGGAGTCGGACACACCGCGTCGCCGCGCGCCGCGCCGGGCGCGTCTCTACGTCTACCGGGTCGATGCCTGGTCAGTCATGAAGGTTGCCTTCATGCTCGCCGTGGCGCTCGGCATCGTGATCGTCTGCGCCGTTGCGGCCCTGTGGTGGCTGCTCGACTACAGCGGCGTCATCGCCACGCTTGCCCGCAACGTCGACGAGGTCATTGGATCGGGCACCACGACCTTCGACCTCGAGGCGGTGCTGTCCTTTGACCGAGTCATGGGCATCACGGTCGTCGTGGCTGCTCTCGAAGTCGCACTCATCTCGATTCTGGCCGGCCTCTTTGCCGTGCTCTACAACCTGACCGTGGGCATCACCGGCGGCGTCGAGGCCACCTTCACCGATGCGGTCTGACTCGGACGCTGTACTCTGGGGCGATGCCCAAGATCGTTGATCATGACGAGCGTCGACGCATCATCGTCGAGGCCCTCTGGCGCGTCGTCGCTCGTGATGGGGCCCACGAAGTGTCGGTGCGCCACGTCGCCGCAGAGGCTGGCATGCCCAAGTCGAGCATCGGCCACTATGTCGGCACGATGCCCCAACTGATGGGGCTTGCCA
>JBIIDD010000025.1:0-9201 GCA_044238565.1 Candidatus Nanopelagicales bacterium | reverse complement strand
CCGTAGATCCCGCGCGACTGGACGCCGTGAATGGAGAAGGCTCGGCGCAGCAGCAGTCCGGAGGAGTCGAGATCGCCGATGGCGAGCGTCGCGAAGTTGCCGGGACGCGCGATCTCAGGCACGCCCGGCGCAGTCACGGTGAGTACGTGATAGAGACCGGCGCGGCGTACCGACACGACCTCGCCCCTGACCTGCACGGGCATCATGCACCTCCCGTGGCGCGCAGACGGCTGAGATCCCCAGCGTATTCCTGCAGTGACCGTACGCCGATCCCCTGCTCGGTCGACCCACCGGGCATGAGCGACTCGATTCCGAGGACCGTCGCGGCCAATCCCTGGATCGTGGTGATGCAGGGGACCCCCTTGAGCACGGCGGCCGTGCGGATCTCGTAGCCATCCAGGCGCGGTCCCACGCCGAAGGGGGTGTTGATGATGAGGTCGATGTCGCCAGCCATGATCGCGTCGACGGTCGTCGGCTCCCCCTGCGGCCCGGTGCCCTCTCGCTGCTTGCGCAGGAAGCCCACCTTGAGCCCGTGCCGGCGCAGCACCTCGGCGGTGCCCTCGGTGGCGACGATCTCGAAGCCCAGGTCGGACAGTCGCTTGAGGGGGAAGATCATGGCCCGCTTGTCGCGATCTGCGACCGAGACGAAGACCCGACCGCTCGTCGGCAGTCCGCCCGCGTAGGCGGCCTCCTGCGACTTCGCGAAGGCGGTGCCGAAGTCCATGTCGATGCCCATGACCTCGCCTGTCGAGCGCATCTCGGGGCCGAGCACCGTGTCGACACCGTGGAAGCGACCGAAGGGCAGCACCGCTTCCTTGACCGCGATCGGAGTGCCGGGCGGCAGGGTCGCGCCATCGCCCTCGGCGGGGAGCACCCCCGCAGCACGCAGACTCGCGATCGACTCACCGAGCATGATGCGCGCGGCCGCCTTGGCCAGGGGCACAGCGGTCGCCTTCGACACGAAGGGCACCGTGCGCGATGCCCGGGGATTGGCCTCGAGGACATGCAGCACGCCGCCCGCGAGGGCGTACTGGACGTTGAGCAGGCCGCGCACGCCGATCCCCTCGGCAAGGGCACGGGTCGAGATGCGGATGCGCTCGATCTCCTGGGGCCCGAGCGAGACCGGGGGCAGGGCGCACGCGGAGTCTCCCGAATGGATGCCGGCTTCTTCGATGTGCTCCATGACCCCGCCGATGTAGAGGTCGTGGCCGTCGAAGAGCGCGTCGACGTCGATCTCGACGGCATCGTCGAGGAAGCGATCGACGAGCACGGGGTGCTCGGGGTTGATCTGCGCGGCGCGCACGAGGTAGTCGCTCAGCATCTGCTCGTCGTAGACGATCTCCATGCCACGCCCGCCGAGCACATAGGACGGCCGCACGAGGACGGGGTAGCCGATCTCGTCTGCGATGCCCCGGGCCTCCTCGAAGGAGAAGGCGGTGCCGAAGCGCGGGGCCGGCAGGGCCGCGCGATTGAGGAGGGCACCGAACTCCGCGCGATCCTCGGCCAGGTGGATCGCGGCGGGTGACGTGCCCACGATGGGTACGCCGGCGTCCTCGAGGCCCTGGGCCAGGCCGAGCGGGGTCTGCCCGCCCAGCTGCACGATGACACCGGCGAGCTCGCCGCTGGCGGACTCGGCGTGAACCACCTCGAGCACATCCTCGAGGGTGAGCGGTTCGAAGTAGAGCCGATCCGAGGTGTCGTAGTCGGTCGACACCGTCTCGGGATTGCAGTTGACCATGATCGTCTCGAAGCCTGCCTCGCGCAGGGTGAGCGACGCGTGCACGCACGAGTAGTCGAACTCGATGCCCTGTCCGATGCGATTGGGTCCCGAGCCGAGGATGACCACCTTGCGACGGTCACTGGGCTCGACCTCGGTCTCCTCGTCGTACGCTGAGTAGTGGTACGGCGTACGCGCGGCGAACTCGGCGGAGCAGGTGTCGACCGTCTTGTAGACCGGGCGGATCCCCCAGGCATGCCGCTGCTCGCGCACCTCGCGCTCGGACAGGCCGCGCAGCGAGGCGATCTGCGCGTCGGAGAAGCCGTGGCGCTTCGCCTCGCGCAGCAGTGGCGCGTCGAGCGCGCCGGCGCCTCGGACGCGATCGGCGAGATCGTTGACGATCTCGATCTGCGCGAGGAACCACGGGTCGATGCCCGTGACCTCATGCACCAGGTCGATGCTCGCGCCGGCCCACAGCGCCTGCTGCACCTCGCGTAGGCGGCCGTCGTGCGGCGTGCGGATCGACTCCATGAGCGCAGCCAGGTCGACACTGGCGGGCCAAGCGAAGACCGCGTCGGCTCGCTCGAGTGAGCGCAGGGCCTTCTGCAGTGCCTCGGTGAAGTTGCGTCCGATCGCCATCGCCTCGCCGACCGACTTCATCGTCGTCGTAAGGGTGGGGTCGGCCTGAGGGAACTTCTCGAAGGCGAAGCGAGGGACTTTGACGACGATGTAGTCGAGAGTGGGCTCGAAGGAGGCGGGGGTCTCCTGGGTGATGTCGTTGGGGATCTCATCCAGGGTGTAGCCCACGGCCAGTCGCGCCGCGATCTTGGCGATGGGGAATCCGGTGGCCTTCGATGCGAGCGCCGACGAGCGTGAGACGCGGGGATTCATCTCGATGACGATGAGGCGGCCGTCGAGGGGGTTGACCGCGAACTGGATATTGCACCCGCCCGTGTCGACGCCGACGGCGCGGATGATGTCGATGGCGACATCGCGCATGTGCTGATACTCGCGATCGGTGAGTGTGAGGGCGGGCGCCACGGTGATGGAGTCGCCCGTGTGCACGCCCATGGGATCGAGGTTTTCGATCGAGCACACGACGACGACGTTGTCGCTGCGGTCGCGCATGAGCTCGAGCTCGTACTCCTTCCATCCGATGATGGACTCCTCCAGGAGGACCTCGTGCGTGGGGCTCGCCTGCAGGCCCGTGCCCGCGATGCGCAGGAGGTCGGACTCGTCGTAGGCCATGCCGGATCCGGCTCCGCCCATAGTGAAGGAGGGGCGCACCACCACCGGGTAGCCGAGCGAGGTGACGGCCTCGAGGCACTCCTCGATCGTGTGGCAGATCGCCGACCGTGCACTCTCCGCGCCGACCTCTGCGACGATCGTCCGGAAGAGTTCGCGATTCTCGCCGCGCTCGATAGCGTCGACATCGGCGCCGATCAGCTCGACGTCGTAGCGCTCGAGGGCACCCGACCGATGCAGTGCCATCGCGGTGTTGAGGGCCGTCTGACCGCCCAGTGTCGCGAGCAGTGCATCAGGGCGCTCGCGCTCGATGATGCGCTCGACGTAGGCGGGGGTGATGGGCTCGACGTACGTCGCGTCGGCGAACTCCGGATCGGTCATGATCGTGGCCGGATTGGAATTCACGAGGATGACCCGGATGCCCTCGGCCTTGAGGACCCGACAGGCCTGGGTGCCTGAGTAGTCGAACTCGCAGGCCTGGCCGATGACGATCGGGCCGGAACCGATGACGAGGACGGAGGAGATGTCGTCGCGCTTAGGCATCGGCGCGCTCCGACATCAGCAGGGCGAACGCGTCGAAGAGGTCCGCTGCATCGTGCGGACCCGCGGCCGCCTCGGGGTGGTACTGCACGCTGAAGGCTGGGACGTCGAGGCAGCGCAGACCCTCGACGACACCGTCGTTGAGGCAGATGTGGCTCACCTGCACGCGGCCGTAGGGGGTGTCCACTGTCTCGCCGACCGGCGCATCAACGGCGAAGCCGTGGTTGTGCGCGGTGACCGCCACGCGGCCGGTGGCGAGATCCTGCACCGGCTGGTTGATGCCGCGATGCCCGAAGCGCAGCTTGTAGGTGCCGAAGCCCAGTGCTCGACCGAGCATCTGATGGCCGAAGCAGATCCCGAAGACCGGCCGGCGAGCCTCGAGCGCCGCGCGCACGAGCGACACGGCGTGATCGGCCACCGCGGGATCTCCCGGGCCATTGGAGAAGAACACGCCATCGCGCCCGACAGCGAGCATCTCCTCGGCGGTGACGGTGCCGGGCAGCACGTGCACGGTCATGCCCCGCTCGGCCATCCGATGCGGGGTCATGGACTTGATGCCCAGGTCGACCGCGGCGACGACGAATCTCTCCTGACCCAGGGCCGGCACGACATAGGCCTCGGCCACGGTGACATCGCCCGTGAGGTCGCATCCGGCCATGGGCGGCGCGGAGAGGACCTGGCCGACGAGGTCGGCTTCGGGTGCTTCTGCTGCTGCTCCACTGAAGATCCCCACGCGCATCGCACCTCGATCGCGCAGGTGCCGCGTGAGCGCGCGCGTATCGATATCGCGAATGCCGACGACACCGGCGTCGATGAGCTCGTCCTCGAGGCTGCGCTGCGACCTCCAGTTGGAGGCGACGGGCGAGGGATCGCGCACGACGTAGCCGGAGACCCAGATGCGACGCGACTCGGGATCCTCGTCGTTCATGCCGGTGTTGCCCACGTGCGGGGAGGTCATGACGACGACCTGCCCGCGGTAGGACGGATCGGTGAGGGTCTCCTGATAGCCGGTCATGCCCGTCGAGAAGACGGCTTCGCCGAGTGCCTCACCCACGGCACCGAAGGATCGACCGCGGAAGATGCGCCCGTCTTCGAGCACGAGGACAGCAGGAGATGTCATCGGATCCCCTCCTCTGCTGGTCCCTGATCGGCCACGAGGCCGAGGATCGCGTCGCGCAGGGCCCGCTGCTCCTCTGCGACATCGGCTCGGAAGCCGGTGTCCACCAGCCTGCCACCCAGGTCCCAGGTGATGACGAGGACCCCGTCGCGCTCGTAGGCCTTGCCGGCGATACCTCTCGCCAGGCTCGCACCGCGCAGGCTCTCGGAGGGGATGAAGACGTCGCGCGCGCCCTCGCGCCGCAGCGCAAGCCCCGAGGGTGCGACCTCTGCCGTTGCCCGGCTGCGCACGCCGAGATCGTGCACGACGATCCGGTCGAGCCAGTCGCCCTGCCGGGTCGAGCCGAGGAAGACGCCGGAGGCGGGCCCCGCTGCCACATCCGCAAGGGCCTCCGGGGGCAGGAGCGGCGCGGGGACGTCGGACTGGCCGCGGGCCCTACGGCGCCAGCCCGAGCGCATGCCGAACAGGACGAGCGCGATCACGCCGAGCACGAGCAGCACGAGCAGGATGCGCAAGGGCCACTGCGTCACGGGAGCAGAGGTGGGCTCGGTGGCGAGGAGCATCCCGATCATGCGAGGGCTCCATCGATCACGGTCGGATGGCCGCGCAGCATGGTGTGCACGACCGCACCGCGCATCTGCCGGCCGAGGAAGGGAGTGTTGGCGCTACGCGACGGCGAGCGTGACGGATCGACGTCCCAGACGGCATCGGGATCGACGACGACGAGGTGCGCGGGTTCCCCCTCGGCGATGGGCCTGCCCTGATCTTCGATGCGCCCGATCCTCGCGGGACGCACGGACATCCGATCGGCGACATCGCGCCAGCCGAGTCGACCGGGCGCGACCATCGTCTCCATGACGACAGGGAAGGCCGTCTCGAGGCCCAGCATGCCGAAGGCACCGGCTGCCCACTCGCAGTCCTTGTCCTCGCGCGCATGCGGCGCATGGTCGGTCGCCACCGCGTCGATCGTGCCGTCGGCAAGGCCCTCGCGCACGGCTTCGACGTCGTCGGCCGTGCGCAGGGGTGGGTTCACCTTGTAGCGGGGGTCATAGGTGCGCGCCAGCTCCTCGGTGAGGATGAGGTGATGCGGAGTCACCTCAGCGGTGACATCGACACCACGCTCCTTGGCCCACCGCACGATGGCGACGGAGCCTCGCGTGGAGAGGTGGCAGATGTGCACGCGCGAGCCGACATGCTGGGCGAGCAGGAGATCGCGGGCAATGATCGCCTCCTCCGCGACGGGCGGCCAGCCACGCAGGCCGAGAATCCCGGAGAGTGCGCTCTCGTTCATCTGCGCGCCCTCGGTCAGGCGAGGGTCCTGCGCATGCTGCGCGATGACACCGTCGAAGGCCTTGACGTATTCCAGCGCGCGACGCATGAGCACGGGATCGCTCACGCACACCCCGTCATCACTGAAGACCCGCACGCGAGCGGCCGAGTCGGCCATGGCACCGAGCTCGGCGAGATGCTCGCCCTGGAGCCCGACCGTGACGGCTCCGACGGGGTGGACATCGCAGTAGCCGGCCTCGACACCGCGGCGCCACACCTGCTCGACGACGCCCGCGGTGTCGGCCACGGGAGTGGTGTTGGCCATCGCGTGGACGGCGGTGAACCCACCGAGCGCCGCTGCCGCCGTGCCGCTAGAGATCGTCTCGGCATCCTCACGGCCGGGCTCCCGCAGATGCGTGTGCAGGTCGACGAAGCCGGGGAGCACGATGAGGCCGCGACCGTCGATCACCTGGTCGACGTCACCCGCCGTGCCGCCGACGGCATCGATCGCGGTGATGCGCCCGTCGGACACGGTGATGTCGACCGGCTCCTCGCCGTAGGGCCGGACGTTGCGCAGCGTGATGCTCACGCGCTCGCCTCCTCGCTGAGATCGGCCGCGCCCAGCAGCCGGTAGAGCACGGCCATCCGGACGTGGACTCCATTGGTCACCTGCTCGACGATCACCGAACGTGGGCCGTCGGCCACCTCCGCGGAGATCTCCATCCCGCGGTTCATCGGCCCGGGGTGCATGACGATCCCATCGTCGGCGAGGAGGCTCGCGCGGCGTACGTCGAGGCCGTAGCGCCGGGCGTACTCGTTGGTGGATGGGAAGTAGGCGGCGTTCATGCGCTCGGCCTGGACGCGGAGCATCATCACGGCGTCGGCACCGGGCAGCGCAGCATCGAGATCGTAGGAGACCTCGCACGGCCATGTCTCTACGCCGACCGGCATCAGGGTGGGCGGCGCCACGAGGGTGACGTGGGCCCCCAGGGTGCGCAGGAGAATCGCATTGGATCGCGCGACGCGACTGTGGAGCACATCTCCGACGATCACGATGCGGCGCCCGTCGAGCGCACCCTCGCCCTGCGCAAGATGGTCGCGCAGGGTGTAGGCATCGAGCAGCGCCTGGGTCGGGTGCTCATGCGTGCCGTCGCCGGCATTGACGACGACACCGTCGATCCATCCCGAGTGCGCCAGGCGATGCGGAGCCCCGCTCGCCCCGTGGCGCACGATGACAGCATCGGCGCCCATCGCCTCGAGGGTGAGTGCGGTGTCCTTCAGGCTCTCCCCCTTGGACACGCTCGATCCCTTCGCACTGAAGGTGATCACGTCAGCGGATAGTCGCTTGGCCGCGGCCTCGAAGGAGATGCGCGTGCGAGTGGAATCCTCGAAGAAGAGATTGACGACCGTGCGCCCGCGCAACGTGGGCAGCTTCTTGACCGCGCGGTCGGTGACACGCGCGAGTTCGGCGGCGGTGTCGAGCACCGCGATCGCATCCTCACGCGAGAGGTCACTGGCACTGAGCAGGTGGCTTCTCATCCCTCGACCACCACCTCGTCGACGCCGTCGATCTCGCTCACCCGGACCCGGACGGCCTGATCGATCGACGTGGGGATGTTCTTGCCGACGTAGTCGGCGCGCACCGGCAACTCGCGATGACCTCGATCGACGAGGACAGCCAGCTGCACGGCCCTGGGCCGGCCGAGGTCGCTCAACGCGTCGAGAGCGGCCCGAATCGTGCGACCGGAGAAGAGCACGTCGTCGATGAGCACCACGAGTTGGCCATCGATGCCCGTCACCGGCACGTCGGTGGCGTGCAAGGGGCGCGCGCCACGCAGGCTGAGGTCGTCGCGATACATCGTGATGTCGAGTGCACCCACGGGCACGGGGACACCCTCGATGTCGGACATACGGGCGCCGATGCGGTGCGCCAGCGGCACACCCCGGGTCTGGATGCCGAGGAGGATGAGGTCGTGGGCTCCGTGCGCTCGCTCGAGGATCTCGTGGGCGATACGGCCCACGATGCGGGAGATGTCGTCGGAGTCGAGGACTCGCGCCCGCGCGGGCATGTCGGCAGCCGTCATGGCTGACCTCCTTCCCCGCCTCGCAGGACGGGTCGTTAAAGGATGTCGAACCTGACCCTAGCCGACCACGCGCGCGGGATCGGCAGGCGCGCCCGGCACCCCCGTCCTAGCCCCCCTCCACGCCACCGACTGCGCACGTGCGGACGCGAAAGCACCCGAATTCCGGTACGCAACTGCGCACTCGCGACGCGAGGCGGGGCTGTGATGTGGCATCCGGGGTGGGTGTGACGGGTGTGACCAACGCGTCGCGGCTCGATCAGCCGCCGGCGGCCCAGGTGAGGATGGCGGAGAAGACGAAGCCCGCCGCTCCGATGATGCCCGCCCAGCCCTTCACGCTGCGGACGGCGATGGGAATCATCTCGTTGATGACGACGACGAGCAGAGCGCCGGCCGCGATCGACTGAATGAGTGCCTGGACCGAGTCCGAAGCCCCGTAGAGCACCTGGTAGCCCACGGCGGCGAAGACCGCGCCGATGAGGACGATCATGGAGAAGCGCAGCAGGACCTTGCCGATCACCATGCCGCCGGCGAGCAGGGCCGCGGCGATGCCGATGGCCTCGGGGATGGCCGCGATGAAGATCGAGCCGACGAGCGCGGCGGAGACGCCCACGGAGGCGGTATGCAGGGTGAGACCGACCGCGACCGACTCCGGGACGCCGTCGATGACCATGCCGATGGTGAGATTGCGAGCCTCCTTGGGGGTGGCCCCGTGCACCTCCCCCTCGCCGTGCTCCGCACCGCCGTGCCCTGACGATGCCGGAGCGGAGGCGCGCTCCGCGTCGGCGATCTCAGCCTGGAGGAGCTCCCCCGGCTGCTCGTCCTTGCCCTTGCGCTCGAGCAGGGCGATGATGCCGAAGTAGATAAGGCACCCGATGCCGATGCCGATCGCGGTGGGGCCAGCGCCAGCCTCGTCGTACGAGACGGCGACCAGGTCGACGGCGACGGCCGAGATGACCGCACCGGCACCGAAGGCCATGAGCGCGCCGACGATCTTGGGGCGCTTCAGGCCCGGGAACTTCCAGACGAGGATCGCGCCGACGACGAGTGCGGACTGGGCGATGGCGCCGAAGAGGGCTGCTTCGAGCATGCGGGAAATCTACACCCCGCCGCCCTTGCCTCCGCTGCCGATCAGGTGGACGCGCATGCCGTTGGTCGTGCCGGGGATGCCCGGAGGGACGCCCGCGACGATGACGACCCGATCGCCGTAGGTGACTCGCCCGATATCAAGG
>JBIIDD010000322.1:0-2532 GCA_044238565.1 Candidatus Nanopelagicales bacterium | reverse complement strand
CGGAGTCCTTCACGCGCTGCCATGCCTCGTTGATATCAGCGATGTCGATGACCTCGACGTCGGCGACGATCCCGTGCTCGGCGCAGAAGTCGAGCATCTCCTGCTTCGTCTCGATGCCCGCGAGCTTTTCGCCGATGATGGTGCGGGCCTCACCCACGAGGTTGCCGGCGTTGAAGCTCAGCGGCTCGACGGGCAGGCCCACGATGGCCAGGGTGCCGCGGCTCTTGAGCAGTCCGAGGTAGGCGTCGACGTCGATGGCAGCGGAAACGGTGCTGAGGATCATGTCGAAGGACTTACTGAGTGGTCGCAGGGCCGCGCGATCATGGGTGGCGACGAACGCGTCGGCGCCGAGCCGTAGGGCGTCGGCCTCCTTGCCGGGGCTGTGACTGAAGACCGTCACGCGCGCTCCCATGGCCTTGGCGATGCGCACGCCGACGTGACCGAGTCCGCCGAGTCCGATGATCCCGATCTCCTTGCCCGGACCCGCATAGTCCTTGAGCGGGGGATAGACCGTGATGCCCGCGCAGAGGAGGGGTGCGACCGCGTAGGTGTCGGGGCTCTCGGGGATGCGCAGCACGTAATGCTCGTCGACCACGATGCTCTCGGAGTAGCCGCCGTAGGTCGGCGTCTCGCCGTCCTGCTCGTAGCCGTTGTAGGTCGTGGACCACGTGGGGCAGTGGTTCTCGTCTCCGGCAGTGCACGCATCGCACGTGCCACAGGAGGCGACGTAGCAGCCCACACCCACCCGGTCGCCCACCGCGTGCTTGGCGACCTCGGAGCCGACCTCGGTGACGCGTCCGACGATCTCGTGGCCGGGCACCATGGGGAAGATGTCCATGCCCCAGTCGGCCTCCGCCTGGTGGATGTCGGAGTGGCAGACCCCGCAGGCGTCGATCTCGATGAGGACGTCCCGCGGTCCCACCTCGCGGCGCTCGATGGTGGTGGGGGTCAGGCGTGCGCCTGCCTCCGCTGCCGCGTAGGCCCGTGCCTGCATGCTGCTCCTTCAGGTCGCTGAGGTGCTGAACTCCAGAAGCGTAGTCGTCGCGTAGTGCTCGCCCGGCCGCAGGACACAGGGACCGAGCTCGGGCTGATTCGGCGCGTCGGGCATGCGCTGTGTCTCCAGTGACATCGACTGGTGCACCTCGAACGGCGACCGGAGGTTGTTGCCGCTGTAGACCTGCATGCCGGGTGCATCCGTGAACACGCGGAGCACCCGCCCGCTGCCGGGATGGGTCAGGACGGCACCGAGGCGCATGTCCCCCGCGGCACCCTCGAGCAGGTAGCAGTCGTCGAGTCCGCCCGTGGCCTCGAGGATCGGCCCGAGGGGGCGAGATGCGCGCATGTCGTAGGGCGTGCCGTCCACGTCGACAATCCCGGTGGGAATCTGGAATTCGTCGTAGACGAGTTTGCGGCCGGCCGGGACCTGGAGTTCGTGATCGGCGATGGAGTGCGAGCCGGCGAGATTCCAGTAGGCGTGATTGGCCATGCTGATGACGGTCGGCGCATCGGTGGTCGCTTCGTAGTGCGTCTCGATCCGCCCCTCACTGACGACATAGGTCGTCCGCGCTGAGACCGTGCCGGGGAATCCCATGTCACCGTCGGGGCTCATCAGCGAGAAGCGGATCGTCGCGCTGCCGTCATCGTCGGAGATCTCATCGACGTTCCAGATGAGCCGATCCCAGCCCATGCTGCCGCCGTGGAGTGTGTTGGGACCGTTGTTGACATCGAGCGGGTACTCGACCCCGTCGAGTGCGAAGGCGCCGCCGGCGATCCGGTTGGCGTAACGGCCCAGGGTGGCACCGAGGTGAGGATTGAGCGGGCGGATCGCGTGGTCGGCCACGGTCGGCAGGGCGAGGTGAACGCCTACGAGAGTGCCGTCACGGTCGGGTACGTCGACCTCGCGGATCGCCGCACCCAGCGACAGCAATTGCACCCGCATGCGGGGGAAGGTGACCTCGATGACGGTGACGTCGCCCGCATCGGTGGCGTCTGACCAGGTGGTGACACTCATGAAGTGCCCAATGCCGCGTCGACGACGATCCGTGCCGCCTGCTGCACCTCGGCGAGATGCTCCGGTCCGCGGAACGACTCGGCGTAGATCTTGTAGACATCCTCGGTGCCCGACGGGCGTGCAGCGAACCAGGCGCTGGCTGACTCGACCTTGAGACCGCCGATGGGTGCGTCATTGCCCGGCGCGCGCGTGAGGACGCGGGCGATGGGCTCGCCGGCGAGCTCGGTCGAGGTGACCTGCTCGGGTGAGAGGGCCGCGAGTGCAGCCTTCTGCTCGCGCGTGGCGGGTGCATCCACGCGCGCATACGCCGGGTCGCCGTGGAGCTCGGTCAGGCGCCGGTAGCGAGCCGATGGTGACTCGCCCGTCTCCGCAAGGATCTCCGAGGCGAGCAGCGCGAGGATGATGCCGTCCTTGTCGGTGGTCCAGACGGATCCGTCTCGACGCAGGAACGATGCACCGGCCGATTCCTCACCACCGAAGCCGACACTGCCGTCGATGAGCCCGGGCACGAACCACTTGAA
>JBIIDD010000321.1:0-2540 GCA_044238565.1 Candidatus Nanopelagicales bacterium | reverse complement strand
CCGGGATCCTCGGGTGATCCGAAGTTGAGGCAGTTGGTCACCGCCAAGGGCTTGGCTCCGGTCACCGCGACATTGCGATAGGACTCCGCGAGCGCGAGCTTGGCACCCTCGTAGGGATCAAGGCGCACGAAGCGGCCATTGCAGTCGGTGGATACCGCGACGCCGAGACCGGACACCTCGTCGATGCGGATCATCCCGGAGTCCTCGGGCTGCGCGAGCACGGTGTTGCCGAGCACGTAGCGGTCGTACTGGCTCGTCACCCACTTCTTGGACGCGAGATTGGGGCTCGCGGTCATGCGCAGCCAGGTCGCGCGGATCTCCTCGGGTGTCTGCGGGCGCGGCAGTGCTCGGGCATCCGCAGCCTGAAGGTCATCGAGCTCGCTCGGGCGCTCCATGGGTCGGTTGTAGACCGGGCCCTCGTGGGCCACGGTGCGCGGCGGCACGTCGACGACGCGCTCGCCGTGCCAGTCGATCGTGAGGCGCCCGGAGTCGGTGACCTCGCCGATGACGACGGCCTCGACTTCCCACTTACGGCAGATCTCCATGAACGCGTCGACGTTCTCCGGTGTCACGATGGCGCACATGCGCTCCTGCGACTCGCTCATGAGGATCTCCTCCGGCGAGAGCGAGGGATCGCGCAGGAGCACGCGGTCGAGGTGCACGTGCATGCCACCCTCGCCATTGGAGGCGAGCTCACTCGTCGCGCACGAGATGCCGGCACCGCCGAGATCCTGGATGCCCTCGACAAGCCCGGCGTGCAGGACCTCGAGCGTGCACTCGATGAGCAACTTCTCCATGAAGGGATCGCCCACCTGCACGCTCGGTCGCTTCGCGGGGCCATCGGCGTCGAAGGTCTCGCTCGCGAGCACGGAGACGCCACCGATGCCGTCGCCGCCCGTGCGCGCGCCGTAGAGGATGACGAGATTGCCGACGCCCTTGGCTGAGGCGAGGTGCACGTCCTCGTGCTTCATCGCGCCGATGCACAGGGCGTTGACGAGCGGATTGCCGGCGTACGTCGCATCGAAGACGACCTCGCCGCCGATATTGGGCAGGCCGAGGCAGTTGCCGTAGCCGCCGATGCCGGCCACGACGCCGGGCAGCACGCGCCGGGTGTCGGGCGCATCCGCAGGGCCGAAGCGCAGCGGGTCCATCACCGCGAGCGGGCGTGCACCCATCGAGAGGATGTCGCGCACGATGCCGCCGATGCCGGTGGCTGCGCCCTGATAGGGCTCGACGTACGACGGATGGTTGTGCGACTCGACCTTGAAGGTCACCGCCCAGCCGTCGCCGACGTCCACGACGCCGGCGTTCTCGCCGATGCCGACCATGAGCTGCGGCCAGCCACCCTCAGGCTGCTTGTCGCCGAACTGGCGCAGGTGCACCTTGGAGGACTTGTAGGAGCAGTGCTCGCTCCACATCACCGAATACATCGCGAGCTCACTCGACGTAGGGCGACGGCCAAGGATCTCGCGGATGCGCTGGTACTCGTCGGGCTTGAGGCCGAGATCGGCGTACGGCTGCTCTGCGTCCGGGGTGGACGCGGCGCGCGCGACGGTGTCCAGACTCATCGCGCACCCACCAGGGCTTGCACCGCGGACACGAAGAAGCCGAGGCCGTCGGTCGACGGGCCGGTGAGCGACTCCACCGCGTGCTCGGGATGCGGCATCAGGCCAACGATCGTGCCCGAGGGATTCGAGATGCCGGCGATATCGCGCAGGCTGCCGTTGGGGTTGACGTCGAGGTAGCGCGCGATGACGAGGCCGTCACCCTCGAGACGGTCGAGTGTCGCGTCGTCAGCGACGTAGCCGCCCTCGCCGTTCTTGAGCGGGATCACGATCTCCTCGCCCTCGGCGTACGCATTGGTCCAGGTGGTGTCGACCCGCTCCATGCGCAGGCGCTGATCGCGGCAGATGAAGTGCAGGTGATCGTTGCGGGTGAGCGCTCCCGGGAGCAGGTGCGACTCGCACAGGATCTGGAAGCCGTTGCAGATGCCCAGCACCGGCAGGCCCTGCTGCGCGCGGGCGATGATGGTCGTCATCACGGGGGCGAACTTCGCGATAGCGCCACAGCGCAGATAGTCGCCGTACGAGAAGCCGCCGGGCAGCACGACGGCGTCGACACCCTTGATGTCCTCATCGCCGTGCCAGAGGGCAACCGGCTCGCCACCGGCGAGGCGCACCGCACGCTGAGCGTCGCGATCGTCAAGTGATCCGGGGAAGGTGACGACGCCGATCTTCACCGCTAGGCCTCGACCCGAAGCGTGTAGCTCTCGATGACGGGATTGCTCAGCAGCTCCTCGGCCATCCGATGCAGGTCGGCGAGGGCTTCGTCGGACGGATCACCGTCGAGGGTGATCTCGAAACGCTTGCCCTGGCGCACGTCAGCGACACCGTGGACGCCGAGCCGGGCGAAGGCACCCATGACCGCGCGGCCCTGCGGGTCGAGGATCTCCGGCTTGAGCATGACGTCGACGACGACGCGGGCCATCGGATCTCCTCGGGGTCGGCTGCGCCGTCAGTCTATGGGCGAGCCACCGGCCC
>JBIIDD010000320.1:0-2541 GCA_044238565.1 Candidatus Nanopelagicales bacterium | reverse complement strand
TGCGCGATGACCTCCTCGCGGCAGGAATCGGTCGTCCAGACCAGTTCGTGGTGATCCCGCCTGGGCTAGAACTCCCGACGTCCAGGCCGCGGGACGAGGTCAGAGCAGAGTTCGGCCTGAAGCCAGACGCAGTTGTGATCGCCATCATCGGAAGGCTCACACAGATCAAACGCCCCGACCGCTTCGTGGAGGTCGTCCGGCAAGTTGCGCGGCAGGGATCGGACGTGCATTTCCTCGTCGCCGGATCGGGCGACCAGTCAGCCCTCGTCGAGGATGCGGCAAAGGCACTGCCGATCACGCATCTGGGCTGGCGCAGCGACGTCGAGAACGTGCTCGCAGCCTCCGATGCAGTGATTCTCACGAGCGATAACGAGGGCACTCCTCTCAGCCTCATCCAAGCGGGCATGGCCGGGCTGCCGGTCATCGCGAGCGCAGTGGGCTCCGTGCCTGACGTCGTCATCGACGGCGAGACCGGTTGGCTGGCACCGCCCATGTCTGACGCCCTCGCTGAGGCGACCCTTGCCATGCTCGACGAACCGCTCGAAGCATCGCGACGAGGGCAGGCTGGAGCGCTGAGGACGCACGCTCTCTACGGAGTGAACCGGTTGGCCGACGACCACGCGAAGCTCTATCGCTCCATTGCTTCCGGGCGCACACCCGGCTAGTTAGCCGCGCGCAGCATCGATCTGCGCCTGCAGATCCGCGACCGGCGTCTTCTCCGCGGACTCGGGGTAGAGGGCCTGGACTCGCACAGCCTCATCCAGCGCCGCCTGGGCGCCCCCCACATCACCTGAGGCAAGGAGGTACTGCGCGCGGAGGACCCAGGCGAGATCCAGTAGCGGATCGAACTCGATGCCAAGTTGGGTGGACATGGAGGCGCGCTCGAGATCACCCGTCTGAAGCGCCAGGTCGGACTCGAAGTTGATCATCGGAGCACACCGCGGATCGAGACCAGTGGCGTCGTATGTGGCCGGGACACTGACCTCGCTCGGAAGCTGCTGGATCACCTGCTGAGTGGTCTGGATCCTCAGGGGACATGGGCTGAGGGGGTTCGAGATGAAGGCGACCGCGGACTCCTGGGAGTTCAGGCTCTGGACCGCGTTCGCGGCTCCGATCTGCACGCCAACGAGGATCACTCCGCCGAGTGCAAGCACGCCACCCGTCACGGGGACCCAGACCGGAGCCTTGGGGCCGTCGAAGGCGACGGGAGTACGCGAGACGGACTTTGCCTTGGCCTTGCGCGTCCTCGCCGGAGGCCCGGGCGCTGGCTCCTGGGTGAGCGGCTCCCTTGAGAGGGCAATGGCCAATCCGGCGATTAGCCACCCCGTCGCGAGGAGGGGAAGCATGTCGATGGACACCATTACTTGGACGAGATAGGTGACGAGAGCACCGAATACCGAAGCCGTCAGTCCAATGGAGGCGACAGGCGCTCGCACGATGCGCACGAGCAGCAGGCTGGCCGCGCCGAAGAACGCGACAATCCACAAGATGAGGCCGAGCCACCCGATCACGGCGCCGAACTGCAGCGCGATGTTGTGCGCCGCCGACACGCGCAGCACCGGGCCGAGCAGTTCAACGTAGGACTCCGGCCGGTACTCACCGACGTAGCGCGCGAAGCCATCAGGGCCTGTCCCGAAGATCGGCTGACCGTTCATGATGTTCCACGCGGATTGCCAGTACTCCTGGCGAATGTCGAACGTCGTCTCGGACCAAAGCCGAGCGAGAGGCCCAACGGCGAAGAACGATGCGGCCAGCAGGCCGACTCCTGCCAGGACGACAACGGCCGCAGCCCCAAGTCCGGCGGTCCTCCACCTACCGCGGTAGAGAAGGGCATAGGCAACCCCAAGGGCAACTACACCTGCAGCCAGCGCCGCAGGGCCCTGCTGAGCCTGAGTAAGGACTGCGAGCACTGCCAGGACGACGAAGAGGATTCCCGCCCAAATCCTCTGCCAGAGAGCGGCGTGCGTGAGGGCTCGGCCCAGGGCCACCACGCCCATCATGGCGAAGTAGCCAGAGGCGAAGTTCGTGTTGCCCATGAGCCCTGTGACGCTTCCACCAACACCGCCTTGCGGAAACGCAACCCCGGCGGCCTGGATGACTCCGACTAACCCGACAACTGTCGCGCCACCCATCAGCCAAGTGATGACGCGCGCCACCTCACCGCGATCGAGCGCAACCGCTCCGAGGAGGAGCACCAGCGCTCCCAGCCATGCAAGCCAGCCATCTCCACGGCCCCACCATCCAAAGAGACTGACCGCCCAAGGGGCTCCGCTACCAATCATTGCGATCGCACCCCACACCAGGATGCCTGTTGCCGCTCCAGCAGCGATGAGGACACCGATCTGGGGACGAGAGCCGGCGCGCCAACGCAAGGCGACCGCTGGAGCAAGGGCAAGTCCACCCGCAACGAGCACAAGGAGCTTTGGATAAGTCAGTGGGTCGGCCATACCAGGCAAGTACGCAACAGCGACCAGAGCAGCGACCAGGCCCACGCCGTCAGCAAGTCCGAACCGACGCACTATTCACCCCTACCTAGTGATC
>JBIIDD010000319.1:0-2544 GCA_044238565.1 Candidatus Nanopelagicales bacterium | reverse complement strand
AGACCCGGGACGACCTCGGTGAGCTCCGCGGGTGACCAGCGGCCTCGCTCCTTCGCCACCGTGGGCCCCTTGACCCAGGGCTCAGCGACACCGATCTCATTGCCCGTCACCGTGAAGATGCGCCCGGTGACGCCCGCGGACAGCGGCGAACCGAGCCACACGACGAGCGGGGAGATATTGGCCGGGTCCATCGGGTGGTAGCCCTCCGCGTCGGGCTCGAGCCCGCTCATCTCGGCGAAGAGCGGCAGGCCTTCGGTCATGCGGGTGAGGGCGACGGGTGCGATGGCATTGGCGGTCACGCCCAGTCGTGCGAGCTCATCGGCGAAGATGATCGTCATGGCCGCGATGCCCGCTTTGGCGGCACCGTAGTTGGCCTGGCCGATGTTGCCGAAGATCCCCGACGGCGAAGATGTCGAGATGATGCGCGCGTCGTTGACCTCACCGGCCTTGGCGCGGGCGCGCCAGTAGTCGACGGCGTGGCGACTCACAGCAAAGGTGCCGCGCAGGTGCACCGCGATGACCGAGTCGAACTCCTCCTCGGTCATGTTGACGAACATCCGGTCGCGCAGGATGCCCGCGTTGTTGACGACCACATCGAGGCCGCCGAACGTGTCGATCGCCGCCTGGACGATGCGACCCGCACCGGCGTAGTCGGTGACGCTGTCGGTGGTGGCGATCGCCTCGCCACCGAGAGCGCGGATCTCATCGGCGACCTGCTGAGCCGGGCTGGCGTCGGCTCCCGCGCCATCCACCGATCCGCCGAGGTCATTGACGACGACACGGGCACCTTCGCGCGCGAAGGCCAGGGCATGCTCCCGGCCGATGCCACGACCGGCACCGGTGATGATGACGACACGGCCTTCGCAGATCCCCGACATGGGTCCTCCTCTTCCTCGACGGCGAGGCTAGCGATCACGGGCCAGCGTGATAGGACGAGGGTGTGCCGGGACCCCGACTTCTCTTCGTGTGCACGGGCAATGCCACGCGATCGGTGATCGCCGCCGCACTGGTGCGCCGCGACCGCCCCGACTGGCAGATCGACTCGGCCGGCACATGGGCGATCCCCGGCCTGCCGTCGAGCCGTCGCACCCTGGCGGCGCTGGAGTCCGTCGGGGTGAGCGCCCCCGGTCATCGGAGTACGACGCTCACGCGGGACCACCTCATCGATGTCGATCTCGTCGTGGGATTCGAGACCGACCATGTGACGCACGTGCGCCGGCTCGCCCCCGAGTCGGCCGACCGCACGGCGACCCTGCCCCGACTGCTGCTGCCCGACTGGCCGGGCGCCGACCTCGCGGCCGAGGACCCGCGCGCTTGGACCGAGGTCGACGACCCTGCGGGCGGCGACGTGGACGACTTCATTCGCTGCGCACGCGATATCGATGCGCAGGTCGCGCAGCTGCTCGCCCGCCTCGACGCGCGCTAGCCGACGCCGATCCGGCAACTGACCCGATCAATCGGGAAGCACACCGGCATCCGCGAGTGCGGCGATGCGCGCGGCATCCACTCCCCAATCGAGCAGGGCACTGCGGTCGGAGGCGACCACCGGGCGGGGATCACCCGCGGGTGTGCCCGAGAAGCGCGGCGCCGGCGCGGCCTGCACCATGCCGTCGACCTCCACGAAGGTCCGCCGTGCGGCCAGGTGCGGATGACGCGGTGCCTCGGACATGGTGAGCACCGGCGCGACGCAGGCATCGGTGCCGTCAGCGGCGGCAGCCCACTCGTCGCGAGTGCGCGTGGCCACGACCTCGGCGAAGCGCTGGCGCAGGACGCGCCAACCCGAGGGATCGAGCTGCGCGGGCAGATCCTCACCATCGAGCCCGGCAATGCGGAGCCATTCGGCGTAGAACTGCGGCTCGAGGCAGCCGATGGCAAGCCACTTGCCATCGGCTGTGAGGTAGGCGTCGTAGAAGGGCAGCCCGGAGTCGAGGATGTTGACCCCCGCCTCTTCACGCCACCAACCGATAGCCGACATCGAATGCACGAGAGACATCAGCAGGGCGGCGCCGTCGACCATGGCGGCATCCACCACCTGGCCTTCACCCGTGCGCTCGGCGTGCCACAGCGCCGCGAGCATGCCGGACACGAGGAACATCGCCCCGCCGCCGTAGTCACCGACAAGGTTGAGCGGCGGAGTGGGCGGCTGGCCACGTCTTGCGATGTGCGCGAGCACTCCGGCGACGGCGATGTAGTCGATGTCATGTCCCGCGGTGCGTGCCCAGGGACCGTCCTGACCCCACCCCGTCATGCGTCCGTAGACGAGGGAGGGGCGCCGTGCCAGACAGGCCTCAGGGGACAGTCCGAGCCGCTCCATGGTGCCGGGCCGGAAGCCCTCGACGAGAATCTGCGACTCGGCGACCAGGTCGAGCACGAGATCACGACCCTCGTCTTGGCGCAGGTCGACGACGACACCGGTACGACCACGACGCGTGATGTCGCTCATCGGCTCGGCGAGCTTGAGCCCGGGTCGGGGTGACTCGATACGGATGCCCTCGGCGCCCAGATCGGCGAGCATCATCGCGGCGAAGGGCGCTGGTCCGAGGC
>JBIIDD010000317.1:0-2547 GCA_044238565.1 Candidatus Nanopelagicales bacterium | reverse complement strand
GAGGAGTGAGCGGCGACCCGGGAGAATGCACCGGAAACATAAGCAGCGAGCGGTCGGAGACGTGCCCGAGCCCGAGGACATGAGCCATCTCGTGCAGGAGCGTCACACCGCGGCCAGCAGACCCGAATCCGGGCACGCGTGGCCGGTCAGCGTTGCGCGACAGTCGGAGGAATCCGTCACCGAGCGTTTGCGACACCAGTCCCGCTCCGGCTTCGGCATTGGTGCCGCGAGGCAAGTCGGCCCATCCGATGACGATGTCCGCGCTGCCCTCGACGAAGCGCAGGCCGGTGATTTCGGCGTACCTATCGAAGACCTTCCTCAGGTCATCGACCATGCCGGTGTCGCCCCCCTGAGGCGCGCCCGCATCGTCGTACTTCCAGCCGATCGTGGAGCAGCGGGGCCAGTGAGCCACCTGAGCGTCGTAGAGCGGGGCCCAACCCCTGCTCACCTGGAAGGTCGTCCGACTGCCTGCGTCGCCCTTGACCACGGCCGTGTAGGTGCCGCTGCGCTTGAGCGCCTTGGCCGGGATCGTGACAGACACACGTGCGTTGCGTGACGTGACCGACCAGACCTGACGCCCACCGTGGGACACCGTGACGGTGATCGGTCCCCGCGCTGCACTGGCCGTGATGCGCGCACGTGAGTCGAACTCATCAGCGTCGGGGAATACGTGCGCCGGACTCACGGTCAAGCTCCCGGCGACGGGGGCGATGCGGCCTGTCCAGATCACCTCACTGGGCGAGCCGATGACCGTCCACGAGTCACCCTTGACCGCGGCGCACTGCAGGGACACCTCGACGACAAGGGTGCCGCGAGTGGGAGCGGTGAGGTCGATATCGATCGCGACGTCCTGGGTGTGAGATTCCCCCGTCCGCTGGATCGTGCGATCTGTGGAGTCGAGTGCAGCGCCCAGCGGCACTCCACCCGCGATCACGCGCGTCTCGAGAGAGTGGCACGCCGTGTCGCGCCGTGCTGACGTCGTCAGCGAGCCCTGGACCTCAATGGTCGTCTCGGTGCCCGGCGCGTACCGGCTAGGACTCAGCGTGAAGTCGGTTGTCACCGTGACGCCGATGTCGGCACGGGGTGAAGAAACGGCGAGCGCAGCACCGGCGAGTGGCCCAGCGAGGACCGCGAGAGCCAGGGCTGACGTGGTGAAGGTGCGTGATCCCACGGCAGCGAGGCTAGCGACGGGATGGCGCGGAGGCTCGCCGATCGCTGCCCTTCATCGGCGGGGAGCGATCTCGCCGGATCCGCGTGCGATGAGGTGAGTCGGCACGAGGTGTACGCCGGTGCTCTCGGGATCGAGGGCGAGCTCGGCCGCAAGGGCGCCGATGCGCCGGGCATCCTGCGCGACGACGGTGATGCCGGGTTGGAGCAGGTCGGCGAGCTCGAAGTCATCGAAGCCGACGAGGGCCACCTGATCGGCAAGCCCTCGCCGCTGAAGCGCGGCAACCGCCGTCATCGTGATGAGGTCCTGAGCGGTGAAGAGCGCTGTGGGCGGTGCGGCCAGGTCGAGCAACTCCTCCACCTGCACGTGCGCGGAGGACCGGGTCGCGCCCTCCCGGCGCACGAGGGCGGGGTCCACCTCGATGCCCGCTGCGGTCAACGCCTCGACGTAGCCGGCGTAGCGTCCCCGAGACGTATAGATCGAAGGGTCGCGGCCGACGTAGCCGATGCGCCGGTGGCCCTGCGCGAGGAGATGCTCGACCCCGGCGCGCGCCCCCGATCGGTTGTCCACCAGCACGGCGGGCACGTCGACGCCATCGATGGTGCGGTCGACGAGCACGACGCGCGAACCCTCGGCCAAGGCGCGCATCAGGTGCTCGGCATCGGACTCCGTCGGTGCGGTGATGAGAGCGTCGACCTGGCGTGCGGCGAAGGCGGCGGCCATGTCGCGCTCGCGCACGAGGTCGAGATCGGTGCTCGACGTGAAGACGGCGACGCCCCGCTCGCGCGCCACGTCTTCGATGCCGCGCAGCAGGGTGGCGAAGAAGGGGTTGCTCGCGTCCTCGAGGAGTACGCCGAAGGTCGCTGTGCGATGGTCCGAGCGGCGCAGCGCGGTGGCCGCCGCATTGGGGCGGTAGCCGAGGGCATCCGCTGCCTCGCGCACCCGGTCGGCGACTGCCGGGGAGACGCCAGGCTCGTCATTGACCACGCGGGAGACGGTCTTGAAGCTCACGCCGGCGAGGGCGGCCACGTCGCGAAGGGTGGGTCGCCGGCGTCCGATCGATCCCCCGCCGGGGGGACCCTCGACGGGCGCTAGTGAGGCACCCGGTAACGAACCCATAACGGACCCTCATCCCCCTCGAAAAAGCCTTGACGCGAGTGTGATGCAGGCCATAGAAATCCTTCACGACAACGTTGTCAAGGTCTCGTCCTCGGAACGATTGCGTAACAGGCGGCATGCCCGTCTTGCGCCCCGAGGCACATCGCGACAGGTTGCGTAGACCCCCGGGGTCACCCGACCCCCAATGAAGAGGAGTTTCTTCATGGCACGTGCATTCACAGGTCGCCGGATGGCCTTCGTGGCCTCCGCCGGCGTGCTGG
>JBIIDD010000318.1:0-2547 GCA_044238565.1 Candidatus Nanopelagicales bacterium | reverse complement strand
GGTCCAGGCCCTGCGTCGTTGATCGCCGCGACTCGGAAGCGGTAGGTGTACCCGCTGGCCACGTCGACGATGTCTACGGCAGTGTCAGCGGTCTCGGTCTCGCCGACATTCTCCCAGGCACCACCATCGACGCTCTCCTGCACGAGATAACTCGTGATGTCGGATGCGCCGGTGCGTCGCGGTGCGGTCCACGTGAGGGAGATCGTCGCGTCACCCGAGACGGTGGCCACGACCCCGGTCGGGGCATCCGCGACGGAGGGATTCGCACTCACCCCACGCGCAGCGAGCCAGGGCAGGTAGCTGGCGAGGCGCGTATAGACGCCGGGAGTGAGGGGGCCGGGGCCGTTCTCCTGCCTGCCGGCGCACCCGATCCCCCAGCTCACGATGCCGACAAGGCGCTGGGCCGATCCGTCACCGGCCACGAGGGGGCCACCCGAGTCACCCTGGCAGGTGTCGATCGGGAGGCCGCTGGCTGTCGCACCGCCTGCACACACCATGGTGGCGGGATCGAATGCAAAGCCGATGCCGGAAAACGTGAGCGCGCCGATGCGCACCGTCTTGCGCGCATCACCACACACCGAATCGGCGACCATGCTGAGGTCGGCGACGAGGAACTTCCGCGGGGACTGTCCATTGACGGACGTGAGTCCCCACCCGGCTGAGCGCACGGGAGCACCCGGCTTCGTCAGCGACTCCCACTCCGCGAGCGTCGGGATCTGCAAGGTCTGCACACCCGCAATCGGGCGAGAAAGAGTGAGCAGGGCGATGTCGTGGTCCTCTGCTCGCGTCGAGTAGCGCTCATGGATCTCCCACGAAGCTACGCGCACGGTGGTCGAGGGTCGACGCAGGTCCGCAGCGGGGCCCACCTTCGCGGAGTAGGCGACCCGACCGTTCTCGTCGTAGAGGCAGTGGGCTGCCGTGACCACCAGCGTGGGCGAGACGAAGGCCCCTCCGCAGACGTAGACGCCTCCGTCGCGACCGATGATGTCGACCGAGGCAAGGAAGCCGAACTCCCCCGCCGTCGGTCCACGGCCATTGACGATGTCCGGCGACGACGAGCGAGCCAGCGCGGCAGCCGGGGCCGAGATGAGCAGCCCACCCGCGAGCGCAAGCGTGGAAAGGAGAGCAGCACTGAGCCGAGCGACCGGGGGGATCCTCACGGGGAGCATCCTCCTCCGCTCCACCCCGCCGTGTCTCGGCAGGGTGCGCTACCGGACCTACTGCGCGTTGCCCTTCCACTGGATCTTGACCTTCAGCCTCTGGATGACAACGGGATCCCGCCCGCTGGAGCCAGCCTCGACCAGATCGATCGAAATGGTGCCCACCTGCTTTGTGCGCACCGGCAACGGGAGCAACTGCGACGAGTAGGTGCCACAGAGCGTCACCTCATAGCCTGGGCCGTATTCGGGTTTGGGATAGGGATACAACCTGTAGCTCTTCCCTGGGACGACATTGCGAAGTCGCACTGGATCCATCGGCTGCGAGGAGTCAACGACATAGGCGGCGTAGATGAGGTCGAAGGCACGACCATCGTCCAGGCCCGGGCCCTCGATCTTCACTCGGACGCTCTTGGCACAGCCCTTCTCAGCCGACCCACCGATGGTCAACTTCCTGGGGTAGCCCAGCACGACGATGCGCGGCTTGCTGCGTTCGGAATCGGATGAGGCGCTCGAAGCCGGCGATGCCGACTGTGGGACGTCCGCGACGAGGGGGGCGGCCTGGCTGGGGGGCCCCGACAGAAGGGGCACGGCGAGCCCTATGACGACAGCAGCAACGACGGCGAAACGTCCTCGGGAAGGAATTGTCTTCATGCCTTTCAACCGTCCGTGCCGTGACGTATTGCTGCACTTCCCCCCGACCAATTCGCCCAAGCCGCACACTCCGCCCGTGCGAATCGCCCATACTTCCCCCGGGGGCAAGGGGGGATATGCAGTCGGGCGAAGCCGCTTCGGAGGCAGGCGAGGAGATCGCCGACTTCGACACGTGGGCGCGCACCCACTGGCACAAGTTGCTCGGGATCGCCCGGGTCGTGACAGGAGACCCCACCTTGGCCGAGGACGTGCTCCAGGACTGCCTGGTCGACCTCCACCGCCGCTGGGACCGGATCAGCGGAGACGGCTCGAGCCCCATGGCCTATGCCACCCGCGTCATGGGGTCCAAAGCGGCCAACCACCGCCGCACCGCCTGGGGCAGGCGAGTCCGGGTGACCGACGATGCAGCATTACTCGACCTCAGCAGCGGTGACCATGCAGGACCGACCCACGACCGACTGGCCGTGGCCGAGGCCCTGCGCACGCTCCAGCCCCGGCAGCGACAGATCGTCGCCATGCACTACCTGCTCGACATGCCGGTCACCGAGATCGCGCAGCAACTCGACCGCCCTGTCGGCTCCGTGACATCGGACCTCACCCGTGCTCGTCAGCGCCTGCGCGCTGTGCTGGTGAAGGGGGGTGACCGCGCAGATGGGGATGGAGGATGACGACCTGATTCGCCAGGCGATCCGCGACTACGCCTACGCCGATCCATCCACGATCGGCGCGACGGCGC
>JBIIDD010000316.1:0-2560 GCA_044238565.1 Candidatus Nanopelagicales bacterium | reverse complement strand
GGGAGGCGTTGGCGGGGAACCACGCGTAGTAGCCCGGGCTCTGCGTCTGGGTGACTCCGGGTACGACGACGTCGGACAGGTCGCCCATCAGTGCGTCCAGGGGCACGGGAGACTCCGGCGGCGGGCCTGCGAGTTGCTCGCGCACCCATCCGGGTGCGACCTCGCTGCGCACAGGTCGGTCGCCGACACCGGCGCGGTAGTCGGCGATCCAGTCGACGAGCTCGTGGGCTGCGCTGCGGAACTCCTCGGGTGTCACGACCACACCCTAGGCATCAGCCGTAGAACACCCGCTCGACGACCCCTCGTGCACGTCGCGTCGTACGGCGGTACTCCTCGAGCAGGTCAGCCGGCGGCCGAAAGCCGAGCAGGTGAGCCACGGCCGAGAGCACAGGACCGGAGGTAGGCACCGAGTCGGACGGACGCCCCGAGGTGAGCGCGATCGCATTGCGCACCCGCGTGGCGAGCAGCCACGACGAAACGAGCATCTCGGCATCACCGGAGTCCAGGAATTCGGCCTCGGTGGCAGCAGCGAGCGCGCCCAGCGTCGACGTCGTCCGTAGGGCGGGCACATCGTCGGCATGACGCAACTGGAGCAGTTGCGCAACCCACTCGACATCAGCGAGGCCACCCCTGCCCTGCTTGAGATGCAGGCTGGGATCAGCACCACGGGGCAGCCGCTCGGATTCCATTCGCGCCTTGAGCCGTCGCATTTCCCGGGTGTCAGCCTCGCTAATGCCCCCGCCGGGCCAGCGGAGGGGATCGACCATGGCAGCGAAGTCACTGCACAGATCCGCATCGCCCGCGAAAGGCCGCGCCCGGATGAGCGCCTGCGCCTCCCACGGCGCGGACCACCTCTCGTAGTAGGCGCGGTAGGAGTCCAGCGATCGCACGAGCGGCCCCTGGCGTCCCTCCGGCCGAAGGTCCGCATCGATCTCGAGAGCAGGATCAGGTGACGGGGTCATGAGCAGTCGCCGGATGTCGTTGGCGATGGCGAAGGCTGCGTCCGATGCATCCTTCTCATCGGCACCCGGCAGTGGGTCGTGGACGAAGATGAGATCCGCATCCGAGGAGTAGCCGAGCTCGCCACCGCCGAAGCGGCCCATCGCGACCAGGGCCATCCGCGTCGGCAGGCTCCCCCGCTGGGCCGCGACGGATCGTTCCGCCACTCCGAGGGTGCCGATGAGCGTCGCCTCCGTGACGTCGGTGAGGGCTCGCATCACCCCCTGCTCGTCGATGAGACCGAGGACGTCGCAGGCGGCGATGCGGAAGAGCTCACGGCGGCGCAGGGCACGCAGGGCAGCGACCGCGACCTCGGGATCCTCGTGACGCGCGATGGCAGCGTGGGCTTCGGTGACAAGTGCCTCACGGGTGCGAGGGAGCAGCTCACGGTCGTCCGCGAGCAGCGCCACGGCATCCGGCGAGCGCAGGAGCAGATCTGTGGCGAATCGGCTCGAGGACAGGATCGTGGCCATGCGCTCGGCTGCGAGGGACTCATCCCTGAGCAGGCGCAGATACCACGGCGTCGATCCCAGGTCGTCGCTCATGCGCCGGAATCCCAGGAGCGCAGCATCGGGATCAGGGCCGTCGGCGAACCACCCCAGCAGCACCGGAAGCAGGGTGCGCTGGATTGCGGCACGGCGTGAGACCCCGGAGGTGAGCGCCTCGAGGTGCCTCAGCGCGCCGGCCGGATCGGCGTAGCCCAGGGCCGCCATCCGTTGCTCGGCAGCCTCGGGGGTGAGCCGGGCGTCACCGGGATCCAATCGCGCAACGGCCTGGAGCAGTGGGCGGTAGAAGAGCTTTTCGTGGATACGCCGTACCTCACGCGCGTGACGACGCCACTCAGCAGTGATTTCTTCGACGGGGTCGGTGCGGAAGCCGAGCGAGCGCCCGATGCGGCGCAGGTCGGCCTCGTCCTCCGGCACGATGTGCGAGCGCCTCAGCCCGTGCAATTGGATCCGGTGCTCCAGGGAGCGCAGGAAGCGGTACGCCGCCCCGAGTGTCGCGCCGTCCTCACGGCCGACGTATCCCCATGTCGCGAGGGCCTCCAGCGCCACGAGCGTCGAGGGACTCCGCAGCATCACATCGCTGCGCCCGTGCACGAGTTGGAGCAGTTGGACCGAGAACTCCACATCGCGCAATCCCCCGCGACCCAACTTGAGCTGTCGGTCTGCTTCGCGCGCGGGGATGTGGTCCTCGACTCGCTGACGCATCCGCTGCACGTCGGCGACGAAGTCCGGGCCATCGGCGGCGGACCAGACGAAGGGAGACACGGCGTCGACATAGGCCTCCCCCAATGCGCGATCACCGGCGGCCGGACGCGCCTTGAGCAGCGCTTGGAACTCCCAGGTCTTGGCCCAGCGCTCGTAGTAGCCGATGTGCGACGCGAGTGTGCGCACGAGGGCTCCCTGCTTGCCCTCGGGTCGCAGGGCGGCGTCCACCTGCCACAGGGATCCCTCGGCTGTGGGTTCGCCGCACGCGCGCAGGACACCTGAGGCAAGACGGGTGGCGGTGCGCAGGGCCGCCTCCTCGTCACCTCCCTCGACGGGCTCGGCGACGAAGA
>JBIIDD010000315.1:0-2565 GCA_044238565.1 Candidatus Nanopelagicales bacterium | reverse complement strand
CTGCGATGCCCTCCAGAGCAGCCCGGCGCGCATCGCGCGCAGCAGCCTCAGGCCCGGATCCCCGGGCTTTCGCGTCGACGAGCTCCACGATCACCGGGTCGAGCCCCAGACGGGCGCACTCGCGTGCGGCGCGCGCCGCGACCTCCGCGCTATCCGACTGCAGGCCGTGATCGATGATCCCTGCAGCGGCAGGCCGACCAGAGAGCGCAACGGCCTGTGCGAGAGCGAGGGAGTCGGCACCACCGGAGACGGCGACCAGGACTCGAGTGTCGGGCGTGAGATCGGCGAGTGAGTGCTCGACTGCACGGCGCACGACTCGCATCGCCTCCGCTGGATCGGGCGTGGCGCTCATCCGTGGACTCTCGCGATCCACGCATCGGGGTCGGCGATCTCCCCGGGGCGGGGCAGCGTCTCGGGTGATGTCCACACGGCGTTGAAGCCCTGCATGCCCACACGATCGACAACCGTGCGCACGAAGGCAGCTCCATCGACGTACTGACGAAGCTTGGCATCGAGGCCAAGCAGGCGTCGCAGGGCGCCGTCGAGAGTGCCCGCCTGGTGACGTCGCTTGTCGAAACGCTCGCGGATGATCTCGACGCTCGGCACGACCTGGGGGCCGACGGCGTCCATGACGACATCGGCGTGGCCCTCGAGCAGTGACATCAAGGCGGTGAGGCGATCGAGGATCGCGCGCTGCTCGTCGGTCTGCATGAGATCGATGAGGCCCCCCGATCCGCGGGTGCCCCGCCGCAATCCCGCGACGACGCGACCGATCGCGCTGCCCGCATCGGGATCGACCGCGCGAAGGTAGGAATGCACCTCATCGGTGAAGTATCCGGAGAGCCACTCCACGGCCCCGAACTGCACGCGATGGGTCTCCTCATGCAGGCAGACCCAGAGTCGGAAATCGGTCGGAGGCACATCGAGCTGCCGCTCGGCATGGACGATGTTGGGGGCGACGAGGAGGAGGCGACCCTGAGCGCCGAAGGCCTCGTACTGGCCCAGCACCTTGGAGGAGAGCCACGCGAGGACCGCACCCATCTGGAGCGCTGTCGTGCGCGACCCCACTGCGCGCACGACGCGACTGCCGTCTCCGCCGAGCACGTCGGCGACCGGCTCGGTCGCCGTGCGCAACTGCTCGACATTGGATGCCACCCATGCCTTGCGGCCTACGACGACACTGCGATGCGCTTCGAAGGGAGCCTCGAGGCCGGTGACATCGGCCACCGGCTGCACGGCTCGCTCACTGGCACGCCGCAACTGCCGCACAGCTGCCTCGACGTCATCGCGGTCGTCGTGGGGCCCGGACGGGGCTAGGCGCGCACCCGTGGCGGCAGCGAGTGCCCAGTCCACAGGGTCGGCCATCCGATGACTGTACGTCGCCTGCCTTCGCTGACGCTCAGCCGCGGCACCCGCAGGCGGCCAGGGCCGCAGCCGCGCGGTCGAGGGCCGCCCGGGAGGAATCGACATCGGTGGTCGCGTCGGACATGAGGGCAAAGGCGAGCAGCCGACCGTCGGCGTCGACCACGGTGCCGGCCAGGGTCGAGACACCGATGAGCGTGCCCGTCTTCGCGCGCACGAAACCCGCTGCTGATCGTGTGTCGGCGTCTGCGAATCGATCCGCGAGCGTGCCGGTGAGTCCCGCGATGGGCAATCCGAGGACAACCGGCCATGTCCACGCAGGCGCCGTGGTCCCCGCCGCGAGGCTCACGGCCGTCGCAAGTGTCAATGGCGAGGCGACGTCCTCGTAGGACAGCCCGCTGCCATCGACGAAGACCGAGCCGCTCACAGGGATCCCCAGGGATTGCAGCGTGGCCAGAGTCGCCGCGGCGCCGCTCTCGAAGGATCCGGCTCCCGACTCCTCGGCGCCGGCCAGATGATCGAGGATCTCCGCCATGTCGTTGTCGGATTCGGTGAGCATGGTTTCCACCATGGTGGCGACGGACTCAGAGGTCGTCGTCGCGACCACCTGACCGGTAGATGCTCCCGCCGTGACGTCGACCACGCTGACTCCGCGGTCAGCGAGAAGCCCGACGAAGGCATCTGCCGCAGCGCGGGCAGGATCCGGTTGGCGAGCTTCATCACCGCCGATGCGTGATCGATCCACCGTGAGCGGCGACACCGGTGCGGCGATACCCATCTCCGGATAGCCCGGTGCCCACCCAGGGGCGATCACCGGACCTTCGAAGAGGCTCGTGTCGTAACGCAGTGAGACCTCGCTCGGGACCTGGCCGACGACCTGGTCGGCGAGGTCGGCGAGCGAGGAGCCACTCGCTGCCACCGATGCCAGCGTCGGATCACCCGCACCCACCAGCGTGAGTGTCGCCGTGGCGGGATCCCAGGTGACCGTGGTCTCGATGCGGCCTTCCGGTCCGAGCGCATCGAGGATGGCGAGGGCGGTGAAGACCTTCTGATTCGACGCGACCGACCGTGGCATTGCAGCCTCGCGCTGATAGAGGACGGCGCCCGTAGCAACGTCGAGCACGATCGCACCGACGGATCCGCCCAGTGAGGGGTCATCGAGGAGTGGGTCGAGTACGTCGGCAAGCGCGTCTGGCGCACCCG
>JBIIDD010000314.1:0-2566 GCA_044238565.1 Candidatus Nanopelagicales bacterium | reverse complement strand
GTGGTCGCTGTCCGCCGAATTCCTGATCTAATCTGCGCCTATGCGCGCCGTCGTCTACGACTCACTCGGATCTCCCTGGCGGCTGGCCGATGTCCATGACCCCACACCTCCATCCGATGGCGTCGTCCTCAAGGTTGAGGCCGCTGGCCTGTGCCGCAGTGACTGGCATGCCTGGCATGGACACGACAACGTCTCGGAATTCCCCCACGTACCCGGTCACGAGTTCGCGGGCACGATCAGTGCCATCGGAGCGGACGTCACACGATGGCGCATCGGTGATCGGGTGGCCGTGCCCTTTGTCTGTGCCTGCGGACGTTGTCTCGTCTGCGAGTCGGGCAATCACCAGGTGTGCCCGCATCAGTGGCAGCCCGGATTCGACGGATGGGGTGGCTTCGCCGAGTACGTCGCGCTGCCCGCAGCGGATGTCAACCTCGTGAAGTTGCCCCATGACATCTCTTTCGACGTAGCCGCAGCCCTTGGCTGCCGTGTCGCGACGGCGTACCGGGCGGTGGCCACCATCGGGCGCTGCGCCCCGGGCGAAGAGGTCGTGGTCCATGGCGCGGGCGGGGTGGGTTTGGCCGCCGTCATGATCGGCAGGGCTCTCGGAGCACGCGTCACAGTGGTCGATCCGTCGGCAGGCGCCCGTGACGCAGCGATCCATATGGGCGCTGCCACGGCACTCGAGCCTGGTGCGGGCCTGCTCGAGGCCCTTCACGATGCCACCTCGGGCGGTCCGCACCTGTCCGTCGACGCGATCGGTGACTCCCTCACGTGCCGGACATCGATCGAGAGCCTGCGTCCGCGCGGCCGGCACGTTCAGGTCGGACTACTTCCTGCGGGCACGGCAACGGAGCCCGTGCCCATGCATCGTGTTGTCTCGCGCGAACTGGAGGTCCTTGGAAGTCACGGTCTCGCAGCGCACGACTATCCGGAGCTGCTGGCTCTCGTTACCTCCGGCCGACTACGCCCCGAGCTGCTCGTTGGCCGCGTTATCAGCCTGGACGATGTGCCAGCCGCCTTCGCGCTCATCGACACATCCGACCAACCCCCGGGAATGACTCTCATTCACCCCCAATGACAGCTCCTCGCCTAGCGCGGCCAATGCGCAAGCGTCTCCAGATACATCCCGCGCACGCGCTCGACCTCATGGTCGATGTCGTCGCGCTGCCAGCTCCTCGTCGAGACCGGTGGCAGCACCGCGACATCCAGTGTCCCCGATGAAATCAGGACCCCATGCGAGGGCATGAGCTCGCCGGCATTGCGGATCACGACCGGCACGATGGGCACACCCGCCTGCATCGCGACGTGGAACGCGCCCTTCTTGAAGGGCCCGAGTCGCGGGGTCGCCGAGCGCGTGCCCTCCGGCGCCATGGCGAGCGACCTGCCCTCGCGCAGCGCCTCAACCGCGGGGGCGAGTGCCTTCTTGGCCTCCTCCGTGTTGGCGCGATCCACGAACGCAACGTCAGCAAGCCAGCCCAGTGGGGCGAACATTGGGTCGGTCTTCAACTCCTTCTTCGCCACGCCCGTGAAGTCCGTGCGCAGGAGCGACGCCATGACGATCACGTCGAGTTGGCTCTGGTGATTGAAGATGAAGACCGCGGGGCGCGCAGCCCAGAGATTCTCTGCACCCGTGACGTCCATCGTGATTCCCGCGGCCGCAAGGGCGAGCTCAGAGCCCACGGAGGCGGTGATCTCCACCGCCGTACGGCGATCTCGGTTCACCAGGCCCAGCCCGATGCCCGCGACCAGCCCGGCAGCCACACCGCCATACGCAGCCAGGGATCGCACCACGAGTTCGGGAGTGAGGTGCTGCGGCCGTGACAGTCGCGCGGTCGACCAGCCGCGCTCCTCCGCAGCGGCCGCAAGGCCGTCTGCGGGATTGAGAGGGCGGGGGTTGCCGACCGTGGCCAGGTATGCGAGATCCTCAGCCCCGTTGCCGTAGGCATACGACAGTGCCAGGTCGATACCCCGCTCAGCGGCGAAGGCGCGGACTGCCTCGGCCTTGGCATCACCCCAGAGGATCGGCCCATCGACGAATCCCGTGAGCACGCCATCACGGCTCTCCATGCGGGTGCACAGGATGTGGTCGATGCCGAGGTCACGGGCCGCTGCCTCGACCTGGAAGGTGAGTGCAGACGATGCGATCACGACCGTGTGACCGCGTGCCTTGTGAGCGGCGATGAGGGCGCGGGCCTCGGGGAAGATCATCTGCGCGATGTTCTTGCGGAAGAGCCGCTCCCCCATGCGATCGATGTCCTCCGTGGATCGGCCGCCTAGTGCCCCCACCCCGATCTCGACAAGTCGATGGACGTCCCTGCCGCGCACCTCCACATTGACGCTCTCCACGAGAGAGCGCAGCAGCTCGTTGGTGCCCACGTCACGCGAGAGGAGCCGATCCCTGAAGTAGGCGACAGCGGAGTAGCCGTCGATCAGGGTGCCGTCGAAATCAAAGAACGCTCCGACTTCGGGACCCTCAGGGGAGAACTCGACCTCGCCAACGAGACCGTCGATGTCCGGCACGTTCAACGCCTCCGCATGATTCTCGAGATGGTCCGCCGACCATCGC
>JBIIDD010000313.1:0-2570 GCA_044238565.1 Candidatus Nanopelagicales bacterium | reverse complement strand
AGCGGCAGTAGGCCCCCGTGGCGGCCACGGCGAGCAGGTCCCCTTCGCGCACGTCGCCGGGCAGCCAGGCGTCACGGACGACGACGTCGCCGCTCTCGCAGTGCTTGCCCACGACCCGGCACAGCACGGGAGCCACAGGCGACACGCGCGAGGCGAGGACGACCGTGTAGTCGGCGCCGTAGAGCGCGGTGCGGATGTTGTCGCTCATGCCACCGTCGACCGAGACGTAGACCCGCTCGTGGCCGTGGTCGAGCTGGACCGGCTTCACGGTGCCCACCTCGTAGATCGTCACGCCCGCGGGACCCACGATGGCGCGTCCCGGCTCGAAGGCCAGCCGTGGCACAGGGACTCCAGCACGTGAGCAGGCACCCTCGACGATGGCTTCGATCGCCTTGGCCATGGCACCGGCATCAAGCGGGTCATCATCGCTCACGTAAGCGATCCCCATGCCACCACCGAGGTTGAGTTCGGCGACCTCGATGCCCTCGGCGTGCAACTCCCCCATCAGGCTCACAAGCCGAGATGCCGCGACCTCGAAGCCCGCGGCGTCGAAGATCTGGGAGCCGATGTGCGAGTGCAGGCCACGGAAGTCGAGCTCCGGCGTATCCACGATGCGCTGGATTGCCTCGCGCGCGGCACCGGAGGCGAGGGACAGGCCGAACTTCTGGTCCTCGTGGGCCGTGGCGATGAACTCGTGGGTGTGCGCCTCCACACCCACGGTCACGCGGACGAGCACGGAGGGGCGTACGCCGAGGTCGCGGGCCACCCCTGCCACGCGATCGACCTCCGCCAGGGAGTCCACCACGATGCGACCGACACCGGCCTCAAGCGCACGCCTGATCTCCTCGCGCGACTTGTTATTGCCATGCAGAAGGAGGCGATCGCCGGGCACCCCCGCCGCCAGCGCGACGGCGAGCTCTCCTCCGCTCGCGACGTCGATGCCCAGCCCCTCCTCCACGGCCCAACGTGCGACGGCAGTGGTGAGGAAGGCCTTCGCGGCGTAATAGACATCAGCTCGACCTGCGTCATAGGCCAACCGGAAGGCCGCAGCGCGGCCACGGAAGTCGTCCTCATCGAGGAGGAAGACAGGGGTGGTGAAGTCGCGAGCGGCGTCCCGCACGTCTACACCGCCGATCACGAGCGCACCGTCGGCGTTGCGATGCGCGCCCTGCGGCCAGATCAGACCATCGAGCGCACCGGGATCACCGGAGGGTGCCGCCGGTGCGGACGACGTCGAGAGGACATCTCCATGCCGAGGGCCGGCGGGGTGCGCGCGCATGCGGCAAGGGTAGTCGCCAACCTGATGGGGATCCGACAACGACCACGACCCGCTACCTGTTCGAGCGCGTCGCAATAATCCCGCCGCAATCTCGGGGAAATGCCGACCTCAACCGCGAGGAGGGACCAGAATCGCGTGATGACCGACGACACCTCCAGCGCCCCCTCCTCGACGCCGCCGGACGTGGCCCGTCTACAGGCAGAGGTGGAGGAACTCAGGGCCGAAGCCGCCCGCCTCCGGGCCCAGGTCGAGGCACTGACGCCACCCCAGGCCGTGGGCGACGTGGTACCCGCGCCAGGCCAAAAGCGCCGGGGGGCCCTCCCCGAGATCGTCGGGTACATCGGTGCTGCATTCGTCGTCGGCGCAGGCTTGGCCCTGGCGAGCCAGACCTGGGAGTCATGGCCCAAGCCTGTGCAGTTGGGGGTGGTCGCCGTCGGCGCAATCTCCCTCTACGTCACGGCGCTGATCGTGACGACCACAGCGGGTGGCCTGAGTCCACTGCGCGATCATGCTCCACGGCGCCGCCTCGTGGGCGTGCTCCTCGCCGTCGCAATACCCCTTGTCGTCTCATCCTCAGTCGTGGCGCTGGAATGGGCGGGAGTCGACATCTTCGCCGAGGGCAGCTACTGGTCTCTCGGATTCGCGACGATTGCACTGGTGGCCGCGGCTATCGCTGCGTGGTGGGCACCCGGGGCACTGCCCACGCTCAGCGTCGCCATCACAGCACTGATCTGGCTGTGGTCCGTCACCAATCGAATCTTCGGGATGTGGGAGCAACCCCTCGTGATCGCAGCCGTCGGCGCGGTGTGCACCGTGGGCTGGCTCATCCTCGCGCCGAGGTTCCTGCCGCCACGCGTCCTGACCGAAGCCCTTGGTGTGGCCGCCTTCATCGGACTGCAACTCGGCAATGCCTTCATGACCTTGGATTCGTCCTTGCCAGACGACAGTGGACAGCAGCAGTTCATGTGGGCGATGTGGTTCTCGCGGATCGCCCTGGTGATCTTCGCGCTCGTCGCGGTGGCCATCTTCGCGCGAGGCGGATCGTGGGTCTGGGCAGCCGGAGGTGTGATCGCCGCCGGGGCGGGCGCACTCTCCATCGCCGGGCAGACGCTGGGCCTCGTGGCGGGACTCTTCGTGGCAGGCATCATCCTGCTGGCAGTGTCAGGGGCGCTCCTCATCGCTCGTAAGCGACGTGAGAAGGAGCCAGCTACATCCGATCAGGGGCCGTGACGCCGCAGAGCGCGAGGCCGTTGGCCAGCACCTGTCGCGTGGCAGCGCACAGCCACAGCCG
>JBIIDD010000312.1:0-2578 GCA_044238565.1 Candidatus Nanopelagicales bacterium | reverse complement strand
GGCGGTGTGGGCAGCGCGAGCCGCTCCATCGATCCCGTGCCCTCAGGTGATCCCGCATGCGCTGGAAGAGCGATGGACGCGAGGATCAGGCCGACGATGGATGTGAGCGCAGCTGAGCGCGTGACCGAAACCATGCGGTGAGGGTAGACCCCCTTTCGCGCGGCGGGGGGAGAGTGCCTGATCTGTGCGAGGATCGCGACGTGAAGGCAGTCGACGTCGCCCGTCTCGAGCGCCAGGAACTCTGCGATCTCTTCCTCGAGGTCGGACCGGATGCGGCCACCCTGTGCGCAGGCTGGACGACGCGTGATCTGGCCGCCCATCTCATCGTGCGCGAGTCGCGTCCTGATGCCGCCGTGGGGATCATCGTGAAGCCCCTCGCGGGATACGCCGATTCCGTGCAGGCAAAGGTGGCGATGCGCCCGTGGTCCGAGCTCGTGCGCGATGTGCGCACGGGCCCGCCGCTGCTGTCTGTCTTCCGCCTGCCGGGTGCCCAAGGGCTTGCCGATCCATTCGAGTTCGCCATCCACCACGAGGACGTGCGCCGAGCCCGGCCTGGCTGGTCACCGCGCGCGCTCGCCGTGGCCGAGCAGGACCTCCTCTGGCAGCGTCTCGCTCGTGCCAGCCGGCTCCTCGCGCGTACGAGCCCCGTGGGCGTCGCCCTGCGACGCAGTGACACGGGGGAGATGATCGTCGCCAAGACCGGCACCCCATCGGTCACGCTCATCGGCGAGCCTCTCGAGTTGGTCCTGCGCCTCTACGGTCGACGCGAGTGCGTCGTCGACGTCGAGGGCGCGGAAGATGCCGTCGCTCGCTTCGAGTCCGCACGCTTCGGGGTCTAGTGCGAGCCCCTGCTCGCCCCTAGAGTCGTATGCCGTGAAACCTCCTGCTGTCCGCACGGGTCGCCTCGCCCGCCTGGTGGACTCCGACGCCTTCAATCTCGCCATCGCGGGCGTCATCGTCGTCAACGCGATTGTCCTGGGCCTGGAGACCTTCCCGACGGTCATGCAGTCCTACGCGGATGAACTCATCCTCGCCAACGACGTCTGCTACGCGATCTTCGTCGTCGAGCTCGTCCTGCGCTTCGCGTCCTATGGCAAGCGGCCCCAGGACTTCTTCAAGAGCGGCTGGAACATCTTCGACCTCATCATCATCGGTGGAGTCTGGATCCCGGGAGTCCGCGAGAACGCCACCCTCCTGCGACTGCTGCGCCTCGCCCGCATCGCTCGCCTGCTGCGCTTCCTGCCCGACGCTCGTGTGCTCATCGCCACGGTCGTGCGCTCCCTGCCACCGCTGATGAGCATCGTGGTGCTCACCTTCCTCATCCTCTTCCTCTACGGCATGGTCGGCTGGGCGATGTTCGGCGCCGCCCTGCCCGAATCCTGGGGCACCATCACGCGCGCGATGCTCACGCTCTTCGTGCTGCTCACCCTCGAGAACTTCCCGACGTATCTCGAGCAGGCCACCGCGGTCACGCCCTGGGCCACGGTCTACTTCGTCTCGTATGTGCTCGTGGCGGCCTTCGTCATCTTCAACCTGCTCATCGGCATCATCATCGGATCGATGGAGAGCGCTCGGGAGCGGGAGGCGCTCCGCGAGGCGCAGGAGGCCGGGGTGTCCGGGGACGCCGCCCTGCGCATCCAGTCCATCAGGGACGCCCTCGATGCGCTCGAAGCCGACGTACAGATCCTGGCCGATCGCGACAAGGGCTCCCGGGAGTAGCGTCTGGCCATGCCGCTCGTCGCAGGAGTCGACTCCTCCACGCAGTCCGTCAAGATCGTCGTGCGCGATGCCGAGACAGGCGACCTCGTGCGCGAGGGCCGCGCCACCCACCCCGACGGCACAGAGGTGCATCCTGATCACTGGTGGTCAGCCTTCGAGCAGGCAAGCGCGGGTGTGCTCGACGGCGTCGAGGCAATGGCGGTCGCAGCTCAGCAGCACGGGATGGTCGCGCTCGATGGCGCGGGCGAGGTCGTGCGCCCGGCACTGCTGTGGAACGACACGCGATCCGCTCAGGACGCAGCCGACCTCGTAGCGGAATGGGGTGGCCCGCAAGCGTGGGCCGATGCCGTGGGCAGTGTGCCGGTGGCGTCCTTCACCATCTCCAAGGTGCGTTGGCTGGCTCGGCAAGAGCCTGAACTCGCGGCGCGCGTCGCGCGCGTGCTGCTGCCGCACGATTGGCTGACGTGGCGTCTCGCAGGATCCCCGGCCGAGGCGACCACGGACCGCGGCGACGTCTCCGGCACGGGCTACTGGTCACCTGCCGCAGGCGACTACCGCCTCGACCTGCTCGAGCTGGCCTTCGGTCGCGCGTACGACGTCCCGCGTGTGGCCGCACCCCAGGAGATCGTCGGTGAGACCTTCGGTGGCATCGCGCTCGCGCCCGGCACGGGCGACAACATGGGCGCCGCCCTCGGCGTGGGCGCTCTCCCGGGCGATGTGGTGGTGTCGCTCGGTACGTCGGGCACCGCCTTCGCCGTGTCCAGCACACCCACGGCAGACGCGAGTGGACAGGTGGCGGGCTTCGCCGATGCGACCGGTCGTTTCCTGCCGCTCGTCTGCACCCTCAATGCTGCGCGTG
>JBIIDD010000311.1:0-2584 GCA_044238565.1 Candidatus Nanopelagicales bacterium | reverse complement strand
ACCACTCCCGCAGCGACGGTGCCGGAGTAGCCGCGGAAGTTGCCCTCCGCTCGCGAGATGAACTGCACGGGGAGACGGAAGGGCTGGGTGGTGTCGCTCTCCGGCGGGGTCCACTCCTGAAGTGCACTGAGAAGCGAGGGACCGTGCCACCAGGACATGTGCGTGGTGGGAGCGGTGACGTTGTCGCCAGCGACCGCACTCACCGGGATCGTCATGACCTCGTCGATACCCAAGCGCGCCGCAGCCGCCCTGACCTGACCGGAGATCTCCTCGAAGGTCGCATGCTCGTAGCCGACGAGGTCCATCTTGTTGATGGCGATGATGATGCTCTTGACGCCCATGAGCGCGCACACGGTCAGATGGCGGAATGTCTGCGGCCGCACCCCGCGGGCGGCATCCACCAGGAGCACAGCCACATCGGCATTGGAGGCCGCCACAGCCATGTTGCGGGTGTACTGCTCGTGACCGGGGGCGTCGGCGATGATCACGCGCCGCCCACTGGGCAGGTACATGTGGCGGTAGGCGACGTCGATCGTGATCCCCTGCTCGCGCTCAGCCTCCAGGCCGTCGGTCAGGAGCGAGAAGTCGACCTCCCCCACGGGGATCGTGGATCCGCCGCGTCGAGTCTGGCGGGCGTACTCCAATTGGTCCTCGGGGATGGACCCCGTCTCGGCGAGGAGTCGACCGATGAGCGTGGACTTGCCGTCGTCGACGGACCCGCATGTGACGAGGCGGACGACGGGAGTCACGTCGATGCCGGACGAACGCTCAAGCAGCGCAGTCATTAGAAGTAACCCTCCGCCTTCTTTGCCTCCATGGACCCGGATCCCTCGCCGTCGATGAGTCGACCCGCCCGCTCGGACACATTGCTCTCGAGCATCTCCGCGATCAGCGTGTCGAGATCCGCGGCCGTCGACTCGACGGCTCCCGACAGCGGATAGCAGCCGAGGGTGCGGAAGCGCACGGAGCGCATCTCTGGCACCTCGCCCTCGCGCAGCGGCAGGCGGTCATCGTCGACCATGATCCATGTGCCCTCGCGCTCCACGACCGGTCGTGGACGAGCGAAGTAGAGATCGGGGATGGGGATCTGCTCGCGTCGGATGTAGCGCCAGATGTCGAATTCGGTCCAGTTGCTGATGGGGAAGGCCCGCATGGTCTGGCCCTCGGCCAGCATGGTGTTGGCCGTGCGCCAGAACTCGGGACGCTGCTTGCGCGGGTCCCAGCGGTGGCCCGGCTCACGCAGCGAGAAGATGCGCTCCTTGGCACGAGACTTCTCCTCGTCGCGGCGCGCACCGCCGATGGCGCAGTCAGCCTGCAACTCGTCGAGACCCTGACGGAGTGCGACGGTCTTCATGATGCGGGTGTATTCGTGAGCACCGTGAGTGAAGGGGGTCACGCCCTCGGCAACTGCCTCGAGGTTGGTCTGCACCTTGAGATCGAGGTTGAGCTCCTGGCGCATCTGCTCGCGGAATTCGATCATCTCGCGGAACTTCCAGGTGGTGTCGATGTGCATCACCTTGAAGGGAATCGGCGCGGGCGCGAAGGCCTTGCGCGCAAGGTGCAGGAGGACCGAGGAGTCCTTGCCGATCGAGTAGAGGAGCACGGGACGACGAAAAGCTCCGGCCACCTCGCGATAGACATGGATGGCCTCGGCTTCGAGGGCGTCGAGGACATCGTCGTCGGACACCGTCGCTGGGGCAGCGGAGGTCACGATCACCTTCCTGGGTCACCCGCGCGGACCGCGGGTCGTCGTCCCCTCCACGCTACTCGCGGAGGGAGTGCTCGGTGAAACCGCCTCAGGCCTCGCTCATCACATCGACCATGGCGCCTGACTTCGCCTCGCGCTCGGCGCGACGGCGCTGCACCGATTCCTGGGCAGCGGCGATGACCGCGGGGTCGAGGGGCGCGTTGTCCACGCGCGAGCGTGCACCCCGGGCGCTGATGTAGGCGTCCAACTCGGGCCCGGATTCCCACGACGTAATGAGGCAGTAGCGCGGCTCATCGCCCGTATGCCACACGGCGTGCCACAGACGCTGAGTGTCGATGATCACCTGCGTGCCCGCCGGGAGCGGGATGCGTGTCTCCGTCGCTGGATCGTCCTTGTCCTCGCGCAGGATCATGTAGGAGTCGGGGTTGTCAGTGAGGTTGAAGAACCCGCGCACGATCCAACCGGTGCCCTCGGGGTTGAGGCGATTGTTGTCATCCTGATGCAGGTTCCAGATGCAGTCGGCGTACTCATTGGGCTGCAACTCGATCACCCGGCACCGGCCGATGTTGGCACCCGGCTCCTCGGCGCGAGCCTTCAGGCGCGGAGCGCGGGCGATGTTTGCATCGACCCACACTCCGTCCTTGTCGGTCTTGGGCGGGTTGTGGTGCCAGAAGCCATTGCACTCGAGGTCACCGTAAGCGGACGCGAGTGGTGCGAAACGAGTCTCGCCCGAGGACTTCCAGTCGACGAACTCGATGTCGAGCCACTCCTGGGGATCCTGGGACTGGTCGTAGGAGTCGAGGACGACGTAACCCGTCTCCTCCAACTGGGGCAACTTGACGTAGCTCATGCGACACCTCTCCACGCGATCCCGGT
>JBIIDD010000310.1:0-2586 GCA_044238565.1 Candidatus Nanopelagicales bacterium | reverse complement strand
ACCTCGAGGCGCCCCGGTGACACGACCGCTGCGAAGCCCTCGCGCACGCTATCGGGATCGAGGGCCAACGCGCCGCCGCCGATGAAGGCCTCCGTCGCCGCGAGCGCCACGGCGGCATTGAGCGATTGGTGCGCGCCGAAGAGCGGAACGAAGACATCGTCGTAGGTCCCCGTCAGGCCCTGCAGGGAGAGGACTTGACCACCGACGGCCACCGTGCGATCCAGCACGGCGAAGGCCTGGCCCTCCCAGGCAGCGGGCACGCCGAGCTCGTCGATGCGTGCCTGCAGCACGGCAGCAGCATCCGGCTCCTGCTCGGCGATGATGGCGAAGCAGCCCGGCTTGATGATGCCGGACTTCTCCGTGGCGATGAGGTCGATGCGGTCACCGAGGATGTCGGCGTGATCCATCGCCACCCTGGTGACGACCGACACCTGCGGCTGGCACACCGATGTGGCGTCCCACGTGCCGCCCACTCCCACTTCGACGACGGCGACATCGACCGGGGCATCCGCGAAGGCGGCGTACCCGATCGCGGTGAGGGTCTCGAAGTAGGTGACCGGCGTGCCGCCCTCCTCCGCGGCGCGAGCATCGACCGTGGCGATGAAGGGAGCTACGTCGCCCGCGACCTCCATGAAGCGCTGCGCGGAGATGGGCTCGCCGTCGATCTCGATGCGCTCGCGCATGTCGGTGAGGTGAGGGCTCGTGTAGAGGCCCGTGCGCAGCCCCAGGGCTCGCAGGAGCGACGCGATCATGCGTGCCGTCGAGGACTTGCCGTTGGTACCCGTCACCTGGATGACCGGGTAGGCGAGTTGGGGCTGCCCCAGCAGGTCCATGATCGCGCTGATCCTCGACAGGGACGGGTCGATGGCGTTCTCAGGCCAGCGGCCGAGGAGTTCGGTCTGGAGTTCGGCGTAGCCCTCGGGCGACTCGGTCACGTCATCCACCCTAGTGGCCGCCTCCTAGGATGAGCGCCCATGAGCTCCCGCCTTCCGGACAAGCCCAGCATCGACGGCATCGAGCAGCGCTGGGTGGAGGCGTGGGAGTCGGATGGCACCTATCTCTTCGACCGCACGCGCCCGCGCGATCAGGTCTACTCCATCGACACTCCCCCGCCCACCGTGAGCGGATCCCTCCACGTGGGCCATGTCTTCTCCTACACGCACACCGACTGCATCGCGCGCTACAAGCGCATGCGCGGCTACTCCGTCTTCTACCCCATGGGCTGGGACGACAACGGCCTGCCGACGGAGCGCCGTGTGCAGAACTACTTCGGTGTCCGCTGCGACCCCTCGCTCCCCTATGACCCCGCGTTCGAGCCGCCCGCGGAGCCCGACCCCAAGCAGCAGGTGCCGATCTCCCGCCGCAACTTCGTCGAGCTCTGCGAGCGCCTCACCGTCGAGGACGAAGTCGTCTTCGAGGAGCTGTGGCGGCGACTCGGGCTCTCGATCGACTGGACGCAGACCTACCAGACCATTGATGACAACGCCCGCGCCGTGTCGCAGCGCGCGTTCCTGCGCAATCTCGCTCGCGGAGAGGCCTACCAGTCAGAGGCGCCCACGCTGTGGGACGTCACCTTCCGCACGGCCGTGGCACAGGCCGAACTCGAGGATCGCGAGCGCCCGGGTGCCTACCACCGCATCGGCTTCGCCCGCACCGATGGAGGCGAGCCCGTCTACATCGAGACGACGCGCCCCGAGCTGATCCCTGCATGTGTCGCGCTCGTGGCACATCCCGATGACGAGCGCTACCAACCGCTCTTCGGCTCCACGGTGCGCACGCCGATCTTCGGTGTCGAGGTGCCCGTCGTCGCTCACGCACTGGCGGACCCAGACAAGGGCTCCGGCATCGCGATGATCTGCACCTTCGGCGATCTCACCGACGTCACCTGGTGGCGCGAGCTGCAGTTGCCGACGCGCCCCATCATCGGCTGGGACGGCCGCATCCTCCCCGAGGCTCCCGCCTGGATGGAGACCGCGCAGGCCCAGTCGGCGTACGCCGAGCTCGCCGGCAAGACCGCTCACTCCGCCAAGGAGCGGATCGTCGAGCTGCTGCGCGAGTCCGGCGACATGGTCGGTGATCCGCGCGAGATCACGCACGCCGTGAAGTTCTTCGAGAAGGGCGAGCGCCCGCTCGAGATCGTCACCACCCGCCAGTGGTACCTCACCAACGGCGGGCGCGGGGCCGAGCTCCGCGAGCAACTCCTCGAGCGCGGCCGGGAACTGCGCTGGCACCCCTCGCACATGCAGGTGCGCTACGAGAATTGGGTCGAGGGCCTCAACGGCGACTGGCTCATCTCACGGCAGCGATTCTTCGGCGTACCCCTGCCGCTGTGGTACCCCCTCGATGCCGAGGGCAACCCGATCTACGGCACTCCGCTCGTGCCAGACGATGCCGACCTGCCCATCGACCCCTCCAGCGATGCACCTGCGGGCTACTCCGAGGATCAGCGGGGCAAGCCCGGCGGCTTCATCGGCGATCCGGATGTCATGGACACCTGGGCAACCTCGTCGTTGAGCCCGCAGATCGCCGGTGGCTGGAGCCGAGACGAAGACCTGTGGTCGCGCGTCTTCCCCATGGACCTGCGCC
>JBIIDD010000024.1:0-9410 GCA_044238565.1 Candidatus Nanopelagicales bacterium | reverse complement strand
GTGGACGATGCCGGAGAACCCGGTCGAAGGCCCAGCGTCGCTCTGTGGGAGCTCCCCGCGTCGACGACCTCCGACGATGTCAGTCGCAGGCTCGCGAGCCTCGATGGCACGCCGCTGCTCGTACTCGTTGCATCAGCGACGCCGGATGTGCTGGGCGCACTCGTCTCCGCAGGTGCTCGCGGGGCGATCGATCGCGATATCGACGAGTCGGCCCTGGTCCAGGCAGCGCGTGCGGTGGCTGAAGGTCGCACGGTTGTCAACGCCGGCACGCGAACGGATGCCGTGGGGTCGCGACCGCCCGCTCTGACGCGCCGAGAGTCGCAGGTGCTGTCCCTGCTCTGTGCAGGGCATACCAATCATGAGATCGCAGAGGCGCTTGTCATCAGCGACAACACCGTGAGGAACCACATGCGCCGGCTCTACGAGAAGCTGCAGGTGCGCTCGCGCACCGAGGCCGTCGTGAGGGCCGCGCGCTGGGGGCTTGTGCGCATCGACAGTGAGGATGCGCTCGTGGGAAGCCCGGCACCCGCCGGGCAGGGATAGGTCCACCGGACCCGTCTAGGATGCTGCGGTGGGCATCATGGACAAGATCCTTCGCGCCGGTGAGGGCAAGACACTTCGCACCCTCGAGAGCATCGCCCGGCAGGTCAACGCCATCGAGGACGACTTCGTGGCCATGACCGACGAGGAGCTCCGGGGTCTGACCGCGGAGTACCGGACTCGGCTGGACAACGGCGAAACCCTCGACGACCTGCTCCCCGAGGCCTTCGCGACGGTGCGAGAGGCCGCACGCCGCACCCTCGGCCAGCGGCATTACGACGTCCAGCTCATGGGTGGTGGAGCCCTCCACCTCGGCAACATCGCCGAGATGCGCACGGGCGAGGGCAAGACCCTCGTTGCCACCCTGCCGTCCTACCTCAACGCGCTCTCGGGCAAAGGCGTGCACGTCGTCACTGTCAATGACTACCTCGCCGAGCGTGACGCAGAGTGGATGGGGCGCATCCATCGCTTCCTCGGCCTCGAGGTCGGCGTCATCCTCGCGCACATGACCCCCGCCGAGCGTCGCGAGGCCTATGCGGCCGACATCACCTACGGCACCAACAATGAGTTCGGGTTCGACTACCTGCGCGATAACATGGCGTGGTCGACGGCAGAGATGGTCCAGCGCGGCCACAACTTTGCCGTCGTGGACGAGGTCGACTCGATCCTCATCGACGAGGCGCGGACCCCGCTCATCATCAGCGGGCCGGCAGATCAGCCCACCAAGTGGTACTCCGAGTTCGCCCGCATCGCCCGGATCCTGGAGAAGGACGAGGACTACGAGGTCGACGAGAAGAAGAAGACGATCGGCGTGTTGGAGTCCGCGATCGACAAGGTCGAGGATCAGCTCGGCATCGACAACCTCTACGACACCGTCAACACGCCTCTCGTGGGCTTCCTCAACAACGCCGTGCGCGCCAAGGAGCTCTTCAAGAAGGATCGCGACTACGTCATCCTCGACGGGGAGATTCTCATCGTCGATGAGCACACGGGCCGCCTTCTCAAGGGCCGGCGCTATAACGAGGGACTCCATCAGGCGATCGAGGCCAAGGAGGGAGTCGAGATCAAGGCCGAGAACCAGACCCTTGCCACGATCACGCTCCAGAATTACTTCCGCCTCTACGACAAGCTCTCGGGCATGACCGGCACGGCCATGACGGAGGCCAACGAGTTCCATCAGATCTACACGCTCGGTGTGGTGCCCATCCCGACCAACCGGCCGATGGTGCGCCTCGACGAGCCCGACCTCGTCTATCGCACCGAGATGGCCAAGTACGCCGCCGTGATCGACGACATCGAGGAGCGCCACGAGGCCGGGCAGCCGGTCCTCATCGGCACCACGAGCGTCCAGAAGAGCGAGGTCATCTCCCAGGAGCTGAAGAAGCGCGGCGTGCGCCATGAGGTGCTCAACGCCAAGAACCACGAGCGCGAGGCTTCGATCATCGCGGAGGCCGGCCGCAAGGGGGCTGTCGTCGTCGCCACCAACATGGCCGGGCGCGGCACCGACATCATGCTGGGCGGCAACCCGGAATTCCGGGCAGCGCAGGAGCTCGAGCGACGCGGCCTCGACCCGGTCGAGGATCCGGAGGGCTACGAGAAGGCCTGGCCCGAGGCGCTGGCTGCGGCGCAGGCGTCCGTGGAGGAGGAGCACGAGGAGGTCATCGAGCTCGGTGGTCTCTACGTCCTCGGCACGGAGCGGCACGAGTCGCGTCGCATCGACAACCAGCTGCGCGGCCGCTCGGGACGCCAGGGCGACCCCGGCGAGACGCGCTTCTACCTCTCTCTCGAAGACGACCTCATGCGCCTATTCAAGGCGGAGATGGTCGATGCCTTCCTGCGGCGCTTCAATGTCCCCGACGACGTGCCCATCGAGGCCAAGATGGTGACCAATGCCATCCGGTCCGCGCAGACCTCTGTCGAGGCGCAGAACTTCGAGATCCGCAAGGACGTTCTCAAGTACGACGACGTTCTCAATCGCCAGCGCCTCGTGATCTACGACGAGCGCAAGCAGGTCCTCGAGGGCGCGGACATCCACGACCAGGTGCGCACCTTCCTCGACGAGGTCATCTCGGGTTACGTCACCTCAGCCACGGCCGAGGGCTACCCCGAGGACTGGGACCTCGACAAGCTCTGGACGGCGCTGAAGCAGCTCTACCCGGTGGGCATCACCGTCGAGGAGCTCGAGGAGCAGTCCGGTGCCGGGCGCGCGGGCTTGTCCGCTGAGTTCCTCTCCGAGGAGCTCACCAACGACATCCACCTGGCCTATGACCGCCGCGAGGCGGAGCTGGGCGAAGAGGTCATGCGCGAGCTCGAGCGCCGCGTCATCCTCTCCGTGCTCGATCGCAAGTGGCGCGAGCACCTCTACGAGATGGACTATCTGCGCGACGGCATCGGCCTGCGCGCGATGGCCCAGCGCGACCCGCTCATCGAGTACCAGCGCGAAGGCTATGAGCTCTTCACCGCGATGATGGATGCCATCAAGGAGGAGACGGTCGGCTTCCTCTTCAACGTCGAGGTGCAGGCGCCGCCCGCCGTGAGCGAGGAGGCTGCTCAGGCAGCTGCCGTCGTCACGGAGGCTCCGGCATCCGCAGCGGTGCAGGCCATCGCGGCGGCAGCCAAGTCGGCCCCCGCGGTGACCGCCAAGGGTCTCGGTCCTGCGCGTCCCCAGGTACTGGAGTACTCCGCGCCCTCCGCCGACGGCGGAGTCGCGCGCGAGACGCTTCAGGCCGACGGCGAGGAGATCGAGGTCGATCCCAATGCCGGCCGGGCCGAGCGCCGCCGCGCAGAGCGGGCAAAGCGAAAGCGCAAGTGAGCACAGCGCGAGCGCACGGGTGACGTCGTCCATGACCGAGTGGCTCGCCCCCGATAGGCCCGTCTTCGTGGGTGGCACCGGACGTAGTGGCACCACGATCGCGGGGCGGCTCCTGGGCCGTCACCATGACCTTCGGGCGACGAACCCTCGCGAATTGCGCTTCATCGCCTCCCGGGGCGGTGTCGCGGACGCCTACGCGGGCAAGGTGACCCCGCAACAGGTCGTGGACTCCCTCTGGGAGCACTGGTACGTGCGGGTCAAGCCCTCGGGTGCGCGCTCCGGGCTCTTCCGTCGACTCGACGAGCAGCAGATGCGCGCTGCCTGCGAGGTCTACGTCGCCTCCTTCGCGGAGGACCCAGCGCAGGCCTCGCGACACTTCGCCGAGTCGATCGTCTCCTCGGGTAGGTGGTCCGATGCCCAGTCCCGAGGTGAGGGCAAGTCACGGTGGGTCGACACGACCCCGGCCAACGCCCGAGCGGCCGACCGTGTCCTCGCGCTCTTCCCCGACGGTGTCGTCGTGCACATGATGCGCGACGGGCGTGACGTCGCCGCCTCCTTCGTCTCCAAGCCCTTTGGCCCGGCGGATGTGTTCACCGCGCTGGAGGAATGGCGGGAGCGCATGATCGAAGCCCACCACGCTGAGCAGGCCTGCCCGGCCGGCAGGTTCGTCAGGGTCGATCTGCATGAGCTCACCGTGACGGACCGCGAGGCCACCCTCACCGCGCTGCTCGAGGCGATCGGCGTCGGACCCGACCGTCGACTCTCGCAGTGGTTCGACGCGAATGTCCTGCCCCAGCAGGCGCACATCGGCAGGTGGCGTCGCGACTACGACGACGCGACGGCAGCCCGCATCGATGCCCGCTACGACGAGATCCTCGCGGAGTTCGACGCCGCAGGGGTGCCCTACCCGCGCTCCTAGGCCACCGACGCGGGATCCGGTCGACCGAGCAGCCACCAGGCGAGCGCGGCCGCGATTGCCGAGGCGATGCCGCCCAGCAGGCCCCACCATGTCGAGGACAGCAGGGCAGCCAGCCCTGCGGCGGTGACGACGTAGGCGACAGCCACCATGCGTGCTGCCCGACGTCGGACGGCGAGCGACGCGGGCCGCGTGAGTGCCAGGACGACGATGAAGGCAAGCGTCCCGATGGCCGCGATAGGGCCGAAGAAGAACACCGCAGTCTGCAGCGTGGAGATACCCGTGACCTCGTCTGGGGTGGAGGCTCCCGCGGCAAAGACCGCGAGCACGATGCCGACGAGGATCGCGGCCACTCCAAAGGCAGAGAGGCGGAGCAGGGCGGCCGCCGCCTGTTGGTTCATGCGGGCACCTCGACGTCGAGTGCTGTGCGCAGGCCTTCGACGACGCGTGCGCGAAGTCGCGTGCCTCGGACGGCGAAGTCGCGTTGAAAATCGACGTACTCCGCTCGACCCTCGGGTGTCTCGATCGCTATCGGGTCGTAGCCCAGCTCCCTGAAGTCGTACGGCGACGCTCGCATGTCAATCGCACGCACCTCACGAGCGAGGGCGAAGCAGTCTGCCGTCAGGTCGGCTCCGATAACGGGGTAGGTGCGAAAGCACCACTTGTAGAGGTCCATCGTGGCATGCAGGCATCCGGGCTGCTCGAGGTCGGACTGGGTCGCACGGGTGGGCTGGACGATGTTGAGGGGTCGTGCTTGCGATGTGTAGAAGCGGAAGGCATCGAAGTGCGTGCATCGCAACGGACTCGACTCCACGACACGGGCGATGTCCTCGGTCGGCAAGCGCAGTGGCCATGCCGAGTGACGGATCTCGTCGGGTGACTGGCGATAGACCATGGCCCACTCGTGCCTCCCGAAGCACCCGAAAGCGGGCGATCGCGTGGCTGTCTCCTCGAGCAGGTGCAGGGTGGTGCGGATGAGGTCGACCGGCACCGCCCCAGGATCGACGCGAGCGCCCGTGTCATCGACGAGGTAGCCGCGCAGGTCACGGACGTCCGTGACGTCACCGCAGAGTCGGACTCCTGCGCCCGGGTGCCAGCGGGCAAGCTGCCCAGGACGCCATGAGTAGTAGTCGAAGAGGAAGTCGTCGACGGGATGGCTCATGCCACGCCGACGGCGCTCGATGCGTGGCTCGATCCAGGGCGCAACGCGGCGGGCGTGCGCTGCGGCGCGCTCACGCCACTCGCGCTCGGGGAGCTGGACCTCGGTGATCATCGCAGGATCAGGCGACCGCGACGAGCCCCATGTCGGCGCAACCGCGCTCGAGTGCGTCCAGCCCGAAGGCATCGACCGGCCCGTGTGCCCCGGGAGTGACGGATTGCGTTGCGGACATCGCGGCTCCCCAGGCCAGGAGCTCTGCCGTGAGGTCATAGGGCGAAGGACCCTCGAGGCGCACCGTGGTGAGGGGCCTCCCCACAGCATCGAATGCCTCCGCCTGCACCACGGTCCGTGCACCCGCACGGCTGGCGGCATCAGGTCCTTCCCCTGTCGTGCGTCCTAGCCGCTGTCGCAGCGCCCGCATCGCCCGATCGCCCGCACCGGGCACTGCCGCGACCGCACCGAGTGCCGTGCCGGCGTACGCCGCCGCCGGAGTCCACTTGCCCGCCCAGCCGAGCCAGACCTCGATGTCGGTCACGTCGGGATCGGTGAGCGGGAGCGCGAGGTGCTCGGATCCGGCGACGGGCAGGCCCTTCCACACCCGGCCCCGGCCGAGGTCGAACGCGCGCGTGCGGCCGCCAGAGGAGCGACGCTCGACGACGACACCGCCGCGTCGGGCGTAGCTCGGCGCGAGGAGCACGCCGGCTGCGCTAGCGCGCGTGCCTGAGCTGATGCCGAAGGAGCCCTCGATGAAATAGCCGATGTCGAGTCGCGTCGCGGGTCGGCCGGCGCGCCGGCATCGGCGTAACGCGAGTGCTCCGGCGAGGTTGCCCGGCACATAGTCGTAGCCGAAGGCCGTGATGAGTCGCGCACCACTGGCTGCGGCACGTGGCCCGAAGACGTCGAAGACGCGACGGATGAAGGGCGGCTCGCCCGTTGAGTCGAGGTACGCCGCACCGGCATCGACGGCTGCCTCGACCGCGGCATCGCCCCACTCGACGAAGGGCCCCACGGTGGAGACGAGGACGTCTTCGGTGGACTCCAGCAGGCGCCGCACCGATGCGGGATCGCCCGCGTCGGCGATGGCGATGGTGGGCTCGGTCGACGCGTGGGGCGCGAGTGGAGCAAGGCGGTCGGCCAGGCGCGCGACGGCGTCGTGTCGCCGCCCTGCGAGCACGGGGGCGAGACCTGCACGCACCATGGCTTCGGCGGTGAGGCGGCCGGTGTAGCCGGTGGCTCCAAGCAGGACGATGCGCACAGACATCACGCTAGCCTGCGCCCGTGGAGGATGCGAGAGCCGCTCAGGGGCCGGGCACGAGACTCTGGCACCCCTTCGCCGACATGGCTGCGGTATCAGCCTCGGGCGAACTCGTCATCGATCGCGGCGAGGGCGCCTATGTCGTCGATGAGCAGGGTCGCCGCTATCTGGACGCCTCGGCTGCCCTGTGGTACTGCAACGTGGGTCACGGTCGAGGGGAACTCGCCGAGGCGGCCGCGGCGCAGATGCGCCGTCTTGCGTCGTACTCCGCCTTCGGCGATCTGGCCACGCGACCAGCCCTGGATCTCGCGCAGCGGCTCGCGGCACTGGCGCCCATGAGTGATGCGCGCATCTTCTTCACCAGCGGAGGAAGCGACTCCGTGGACACCGCGGTGAAGCTCGTGCGCCGCTACTGGGCGGAGAAGGGTGAGCCCGCGCGCAGTGTGATCGTCACGCGCGAGCACGCCTACCACGGCATGCACCTGGCGGGGACGAGCCTGGCGGGAATCGAGGCCAATAGGGCAGGACACGGCGACCTCGATCCCGCGGTCCTCCAGGTGTCCTGGGACGACGCCGACGCCCTCGAGGCGCTCCTCAGCGAGAGAGCGGATGTCGCGGCGTTCTTCTGCGAACCCATCATCGGCGCGGGTGGCGTCTATGCGCCGCCGGGTGACTACCTCGCTCGTGTGCGCGAGACCTGTCGCCGTCACGGCGTCCTCTTCATCGCCGACGAGGTGATCTGCGGATACGGCCGCGCGGGTGCGATGTTCGCCAGCGAGCGATGGTCCCTCGACCCCGACATCATGCTGACGGCCAAGGGCCTCACGTCCGGCTATATCCCGCTGGGCGCGGTCGTGGTCTCGGGGAGCGTCGCGGAGCCCTTCTGGGCGACCGGTCTCGCGCCCGTGATGTGGCGGCACGGCTACACCTATTCAGCCCACGCAACTGCCTGCGCCGTGGCCATGGCCAACCTCGACATCCTGGAGCGCGAAGGCCTCGTGGAGCGGGCTGATGCACTGCAGCACGCCCTCGCTGCAGCCCTGCGACCGCTCGCGGCCTACGACGTCGTGAGCGAGGTGCGCGCCGGGGTCGGCCTGCTCGCCGCGGTGGACTACACGTCTGAGGCCAAGGCGGCCGGCGTCCCTGCGCGGGTGCTCGCGGGCCTGCGCGACCGCGGGGTGCTCACGCGCAATCTCGCCTCAGGAGCGCTGCAGATCTCGCCGTCCTTCGTCATCGACGAGACGGATATCGACCTGCTCGCACGAGCGATCGGCGAGTCACTCGCAGGGGCCGGGGCAGCCAGGCCACGAGTGATGCCGAGTGGGCTTCTGCCCGACATCACCAGCGACGAGGGTGTCGATGCCTACGACGATCGCCATTACCTCGAGCAGCGGCCGCCGCATCACGGGTGAGGGTCAGTCGCTCGGCTTGGCTTCGCCGGCCTGCTGTTTGAGCAGGTCGCGGATCTCTTCGAGCAACTTCACGTCGGCCGTCCTCGTGTCCACCCCGCCCTGGCCCGTCATCGAGCGGTACTTGTTCATCGGGGCGACGAAGAAGAGGTAGAGCGCCGCGAGCGTGACGAAGAAGGTGATGATCGCGCCGATGAGGAGCGCGAAGTTGAGTTCGTAACCTTCGGAGAGCGTGATCGTCCCGCCGATGCTGCCATCCGAGCCGCCGATGAGGCTGAGGACCCAGCCGACAACGGGCTCGATGATCGCCTGGGTCACGGCCGCCACCAACGCGGCCAGTGCCGTGCCGACTGCGACTGCGACAGCCAGGTCGATGACATTGCCGCGGAAGACGAATGCCTTGAATCCCTTGATCATGCGGGTGTTCCTTCCGATCTCGTTTCCCTGGACCGACGAGCCGCATGTCAGCGCAGGACGACCCCGAGGCCGGTCTGCGTGCCCGCGGCAGCGAGCGTGACCGCCGTGCGGCGGTCCGTCGCGACGACGACGAGACTACCCGCGGTGCGCGTGCCTCCTCCTATGCCCGCCGACATGGGCCGCTGCGGCACCGTCACCACGCGCACGCCCTCGGCGACGATCCGCGCCCCTTCGTCCCCTGAATCCAGGACGAGATCGATGAGGGATCCGGGGGAGAGAAGGGCGGCTGCCTCGGGGTCTGCCAGACGCACGGGCACGGTGAGCAGTCCGTCCGGCCGAGGATCGGTGGCCACGAGCCGACTGCGTGTCAGGGGTTCACCCGCGGTGATTCCGCTCGCGATGGTGCGTCCGACGGCGTCATCGGGGTCCGTCAGAGCGCCGGGAGGAAGGTAGTCGGCGGGCATGGAGGCGAGGGCGATGTCCTGTGCGACGAGTGTGGACCCTGCGGGGAGGTCAGCGGACGCGACGACGATCTCGACGACGTCCGCCGACGCCGGTCGCAATGCGATGGCGAGCAAGAGCACAGACAGGGCTGCGCTCGTTGCAGCAAGCGGACGGCGGTAGCGGTAGACCAAGAGTCGCGCGTGGGTCACGCCCCGACGGTAGGCGCGAGCGCAGCCCGTTGCGGTGCGTCATCCACAGGGCCGAGTCCCAGATGGGGCTAGGACGTCGTCCCTGACGTCGATGAGTTGGAGCTCGACGACGACGTAGTGGACGTGGACGTGGACGAAGCGGGCGTGGAGGACGTCGAGGAGTCGGTCTTCTTCGCAGCGGCGTCCCCCGATCCGCTCGATGACGAGCTTTCGGAAGCGGACGTGCGGGCGTCATTGCGGTAGAAGCCG
>JBIIDD010000309.1:0-2588 GCA_044238565.1 Candidatus Nanopelagicales bacterium | reverse complement strand
GGCGGATCGGAGCGGTTCCAGAAGGACCCGCGGTGGCACGACCCCCTCTTCTACGAGTACTTCCATGGCGACAACGGCGCGGGGCTCGGCGCCTCGCACCAGACCGGGTGGACCGGGCTCGTCGCCGACCTCATCATCGGCCGCAAGGGCTAACCCGCGCCCGGCGTTGTTGATTGTGCGGCTGAGAGCGAGTCACATCGATACTCAGCCGCACAATCCGCGTGTGCGCGCCCGTCAGGAAGCTCGAGCGGAGGTCGCCGCGATCACCTCAGCCATGACACCGGAAGGATCGGAGACGATCCGCTCCCAGGTGAAGCGCAGCACGACCCAGCCTCGGAGTGTGAGCATGTTCTGCCGCTCTCGATCCCGCTCGAAGGAGTGACGATCAGAGTGGAAAGCCCGCCCATCCACCTCGATGGCGATCATGAGATGGGGGTCGGCAAAGTCGATCTCGGCCAGCACCCGACCTCCTTCGTCGCGGACGGCGTAGTTGGCAATCCACGTCCCGCGAGTGCGTCTCAGGAGTGCTCCCATGCGCTGCTCTGCCTCTGACCGTGACCCACTGGCCGCACGATCGCGCAATCGCAGCAATCTCCGTTGACCGCGACGACCGGGTCCGGAGCGCCCATCGATGAGGAGGTCTACGTCCGCTGTCTCGATCCATCGCCGTTGGAGAGCCCTGTCCAGCAGGTCTCGAGCGCCCTGCTCCGACCGGTGGATGAGTGTGTCGGCAAGGGCGTCCAGCTTGGGAACAAGGGGAGGCACGCCGGAGAGGCGCACGCATGGCGTCGGTGTCCGTCGTAGCACTCGCAGCTCGAGGTCGATAGACGCCCGACAATCCGAGGGATTCACGACGAGGTGGTCTGAGCCAGGCGTTTCCCAGCCTTGGAGGCGCATCGCAAGAGGACCGCTCACCCGAGATCTCGGGCCCGTGTGCAGGTGGATGATCCACGCGGTGGCGGCGTCTCCGGCTCGATGAAGGTCCCGGATGACGATCGCCCGACCGCACTGGGCCCACATTCCGCTCTCGATTCGATGGCGAATGGCGTAGTGGGAGAAGCCCGCGTGAATTGCCTCGTCCCTCGACACGACTCCGTGCCGCAGCCGCGCGAGGGCGCGCAATGAGTCGGAGTCGCCGGGCACCCGGAGAGCATGGACCAAGTTGAGTCGCGGGCGTAGCGCTCATCCACAGCCGAGGGCCCGCTCCGCCGGCAGATTGTGCGGCTGCGAGCGAGTCACATCGATACTCAGCCGCACAATTGCCTGCTCGGACGGGTGGTCGGGGCCGCCCTACGCCGTTTCGACGGGGCCGGTGGCCGACTCGAACCAGCGTGGACTCGTCGATGCCGGCGGGTAGAAGAGGGTGCGCTGCAGGATGAGGCTCGGCCCCGGCCGGGTGGCAGCAGCAGCGAGCGCAGAGCGCAGCTGATCGGCGTCGGCAACCTCGGCGAAGGCGATCCCGAAGGACTGCGCGAGCAGGTCCCAGTCCGGCGTGACCAGGTCTACGCCGCGCTCGGGGTGGCCGAAGACCTGCTGGTCGAAGCGCAGCATGCCGTAGCCGCCGTCGTCGACAACGAGGAGCGTGACGGGCAGCTGCTCCTGCACCAGTGCGGCGAGCTCGCCGAGCGCGAACATCGGCCCGCCATCGCCGCACACCGCGAGCGTCGGCATACCGGCGGCCGCGGGACCGATGGCCGCGGGCAGGGCGTAGCCGAGCGTGCCCCATCCGACCGGGTTGAGCAGTCGCCGGGGCCGTGGCTGCCGCCCGTGGCTGCTCGTCCAGTAGCCCGGGATGCACATGTCCGTGACGATCACGCCCTGCTCGGGCCAGGAGTCGATCGCCGAGACGAAGTCGATAGCGGGTGACGTGCGCGCGTCGGCGCGCAGTCGTGACTGCACACGCTTGCGCACGTCGGTGGGTGCCCAGGGCTGCCGAGGCTCGGCGGGCAGCAGGGGTAGCAGGGCGTCGATTGCCGCGACGAGGTCCGCCTGGATGAGCAGGTCCCAATCGATGGTGCGACCGATCTCGGCCCCGAGGGAGATTGCTGCACGTCGGGCGGGCACGGCCATCTTCCAGTTCTTGGTGTGCATGGCGTCGAATCCGCTGCCGACCACAAGCAGGAGGTCGGCACCGCCGATCAGGGCTTCCACTTCGGGTTCGTGCGTGGACGTCTCGATGGCAAGCGGGTGGCCGGCCATGACACCGCGACCGGCATACGTCGTGACCACCGGTGCGCCGAGGCGCTCGGCAAGGGATCCCAAGGCCGCCTCGCCCGCGGCGCCCGACTGCGTGACGCCACCACCCGACCAGATGACGATGCGCGGCGACGCCGCGATGAGATCGGCGAGGGCCTGCTCCTGCATGGCTTCGGGGGAGGTCTTTGCCGGTGCAGGCGCCGCCGGAGGTGGGCCCTCCCACGTGGAGTTGAGGATGTCGGAGGGGATGCCGACGTACGCCGGTCCGCGCGGTGCGGACACCGTGAGCACCATGGCCTCGGCGACAGCAAGGAGGGCTTCCTCGGCAGACGCGACGGTGCGCGCGGGCCGACCTAGCGCGGCGAAGGGGGCCGCCTGATCGCCCATCTCGT
>JBIIDD010000308.1:0-2589 GCA_044238565.1 Candidatus Nanopelagicales bacterium | reverse complement strand
GAGTTCGCCGAGGTGCTCCATCGACTCAATGCCTCGGTTGCCGAGGGTGTCCGCGAACTCCTGATGGGCATGTCGCAGCAGGGCCTGCTTCACACCACCAGGGACATCCCAACGGAGACCCGTCGCCTGCACGCGCTCATCGATGGCCTGGCCCTGCAGTGCATGACCGATCCCGACCTGCGCTCCGAGGCTCAGGTGCGCGCCATCCTGCGGTCCGAGGTCGCCGTGCTCGGTGAGCCCTGCGGCTCGCGCGTCGGCTAGGTAGCCCGCGGCGCCACGCCTCGGCGCTAATGTTTCGCGGGTGACGATCGAGACCCCCCCACAGCAGGTCGGCCTGCTCTCCGCGCGCATGCGCCTCGTGGTCGCCAGCGCGCTCATGCTCTTCGTTCAGCTCGCACTGATCCGCTGGTCCGGGGCCAACCTCGTCCACCTGTCCTATTTCTCCAACCTCATCCTGCTCGCATCCTTCCTGGGCATCGGCCTGGGCTTCCTGCGCGCGCGCAAGCCGCGTGACCTTGGCCGCTACGCCCCCGTCGCCGTCCTTGTCCTCATCGCCTTCATCTTCTTCTTCCCCGCGCGCATCGAGGGGTCGTCAAGCGAGCTCATCTTCTTCACCGAGGTGAAGCCAACCGGTCTGCCCACCTGGGTGACACTTCCCCTTGTCTTCCTCGTGGTTGCCTTCGCGATGACGCTGCTCGGTGAGATCACCGGCCGTGCCTTCCTCGAGTTCACGGCGCTCGACGCCTATCGGTGGGACATCGTCGGCTCGCTCAGCGGGACGCTCCTCTTCACCCTGGTGGCATTCCTGCGCTCCCCGTCGTGGATCTGGCCCACGGTCATGCTCGTGGCGCTGGTGCTGCTCTATGGCAAGACGCTGCCGATCATCTCGTGGCTCGCTGCCATCGGCATCATCGTGCTGCTCGCCATCGAGTCACTGACTCCGGGTGTCTCCTGGTCGCCGTACTACAAGGTAACGACGCAGGACTACACCAATACCGCACCGCCCTACACGGCCGTCCAGGTCAATGGCATCCCGCATCAAAACGTGCTCGATGCTGAGAAACGCCTGGAGATCGAGCCGCTGTATGGCCGGCCCTACGAGCGGGCCGTAGACAATCCGCTGCGCAACGTGCTGGTCATCGGGGCGGGCACGGGCACCGATGTCGCGCTTGCGCTTTCTCGCGGCGCCCAACGTGTCGATGCTGTCGAAATCGATCCGCGCATCCAGCAGATTGGCGTCGAGAAGAACCCCAATCAGCCGTACGCCGACCCGCGCGTGACGACGTACATCGATGACGGTCGTGCCTTTCTGTCGCGCACGGACAATGAGTACGACCTCATCCTCTTCGCATTGCCCGACTCGCTCACGCTCGTCTCGGGCGCGAGCCAACTGAGGCTGGAGTCCTATCTCTTCACGCGCGAGTCGATCCAGGAGGCCTACGACCACCTCAGCCCCGACGGCGTCTTCGCGATGTACAACTACTATCGCGAGGACTGGCTCATCAACCGGCTCGCGGGCACGGTTGAGGAGGTCTTCGGCCACGCTCCCTGCATCGACCGTTTCACCGCGGTGCAGTCGCTCGCCGTCATGGCGATCGGCAAGTCGCCAGAGAATGCCGTCTGCAACGACACGTGGGAGCGCGCTGCGGTCGCGGCCTCCGGCCAGGAGATCCCGGCGCCATCAGCGGATGATCGGCCCTTCCTCTATCTCAAGGATGCCTCGATCCCGCAGATCTATCTGCTCCTCATCGGGCTGATCCTCGCCGTGTCGCTCATCGCCATCCGTGTCGTGGGTGGCCCGCTGCGGCAGATGCGCGGCTATGCCGACCTCTTCCTCATGGGCATGGCCTTCCTCTTGCTGGAAACACGCTCGATCACGACCTTCGCGCTGCTCTTCGGCACGACCTGGTTGGTCAACGCCCTCGTGTTTGCCGGGGTGCTGCTCGCCGTACTCCTCGCTATCGAAGTGACGAGGAGGTATTCGCCCCGCCGACCCTGGGTGATCGCCGCACTCTTCATCTCCCTGGCGATCGCGTGGCTGGTGCCCAATGCGTGGCTGCTGACCCTGCCCGTGCCCCTGCGCCTGCTCGTGGCCGTCGTCCTGGCCTTCGCCCCGATCTTCTGCGCCAACCTGTATTTCACTTCGCGCTTCAAGGAGGCGGCCAACCCGACGGCTGCGTTCGCGGCCAATCTCTTCGGAGCGATGATCGGCGGCACCCTTGAGTACCTCTCGCTGCTCACCGGCTACCGCTTCCTTCTCGTCGTGGCCGCTGTCATCTACCTGGCCGCTGTGCTCGTAGGCAGACGTATCGGTGCCCGGGCGGCTCCGGTCGGTACCTGAGCCGGGGGACCCGACCCTGGCCCGGCCCGGGACAGGGGTGTCTGTGTAACCTAAGCGGGCTGTTCGGGCCTATAGCTCAGCTCGGTTAGAGCGCTTCCCTGATAAGGAAGAGGTCGGTGGTTCAAGTCCACCTAGGCCCACATGAAAAAACTGGTGCTCCTCATCGCCCTGGCCGGTATCGGCTATCTCGTGTACCGCCAGATCCAGGCCAGCCAGGCCGAGGATGATCTGTGGACCGAGGCCACCTC
>JBIIDD010000307.1:0-2593 GCA_044238565.1 Candidatus Nanopelagicales bacterium | reverse complement strand
GTCGGCGGCAGGCCCGTCGACACCGGTGCCCGGCACCGTCACCGTCGTCGAGGTCTCCCCTGGCGATCGCGTGAGCGCAGGGCAGACGCTGGTCATCCTCGAGGCCATGAAGATGGAGCACCGCATCACCGCCGATGCTGACGGCGTCGTGAGCGAGGTGCTCGTCGAGGCCGGTCAGTCGGTCGACGCGCATCAGGTCGTGGCCGTGCTTGCTCCGGTGGAGGCCGAGGCATGAATCGACCGGTCATCATCGCCAACTGCAGTGGATTCTTCGGAGACCGCATCTCCGCCGCGCGCGAGATGGTCGAGGGCGGCCCGATCGACGTGCTCACTGGAGACTGGCTCGCCGAGCTCACCATGCTCATCCTCGCTCGGCAGCGGATGAAGCACGGCCCGGGCGCCGGCTATGCGCGCACCTTCCTCACGCAGATGGAGCAGGTCCTCGGCACCTGCCGGGACAAGGGCATTCGCGTGGTCTCCAATGCGGGCGGCCTGGATCCGCAGGGTTGCGCGGATGCGCTCGCGGACATCGTCGACAGGCTCGGCATCGGCCCGGTGAGCATCGGCGTCGTCTCCGGTGACGACCTCATGCCGCGCATGGGCGATATCGACGAGCCGTGGACCAACCTCGATACGCGGGAGTCCCCCGACGGCATCGGATTCCTCACCGCAAACGCCTACCTCGGTGGCGAACCGGTGACGGCCGCCCTCGCGGCCGGTGCCGACGTTGTCATCACCGGACGCATCACCGATGCTGCCCTCGTCGTGGGACCGGCCGCGTGGTGGCATGGCTGGTCCTACGCTGATGCCGCCGCCGGCGACACCGTCATGCTCGACCGCCTTGCAGGAGCCGTCGTCGCCGGGCACGCGATCGAGTGCGGTGCGCAGGTCACCGGGGGCAACTACTCGTTCTTCGATCGTCTCGCGGGCATGGAGCATGTCGGCTTCCCCATCGCCGAGGTCGCCGATGACGGCTCGAGCGTCATCACGAAGCACCCGGGCACGGGGGGCGCCGTGACGGTCGGCACGGTGACGGCCCAGTTGCTCTACGAGATCGGTGGAGTGTCGTATGCCAATCCGGATGCGACCGCTCGCTTCGACTCGATCACCTTGAGTCAGGAAGGCCCTGATCGCGTGCGCATCAGTGGCGTGCACGGCGAGACGCCACCCGAGCGGCTCAAGGTTGCCGCCAACTACCTCGGTGGCTTCCGCAACTCCATGACGCTCGTCATCACCGGACTCGACGCGCAGGCCAAGGCGGACCTCGCCCTGCGCACGATCACGGGCCTCTCCCTGGCCGAATCCCAGGAGTCGGGCATCTCGGCGTCCACGCGCGCGAGCCGTTCCGCGCTCGCAGTCCGTGAGCTCGATGTCGACTGGTCGCCCGCCACCGTCGAGGATCCTGGGTCCACGGCCGATGCCCAGTCTCTGCTGCGTCTCACCGTGCGCGACACGGACCCCAAGGCGGTCGGCAAGCCGTTCACCACCGCGGTGGTCGAGTCGGCACTTGCGTCCTACCCCGGGATGTTCCCCACTGCACCGCCCGGAGACGGTGCGCCCTACGGCGTCTACTGGCCGACCACCGTCGAACGCAGCGAGGCGCGCCCGGTCGTTGTGGTCGATGGCGCACCCGTGGATGTGCGGCCCCATTTGCTCGCGGAACTCCCGATCGTGTGGGAGGCACCCGAGTCGCGAGGGTATGTGCTTGAGGATGGCGACACGGTGCGAATGCCGCTGGGTCGGATCGCCGGTGCGCGCAGCGGCGACAAGGGTGGCGCGGCCAACATCGGCGTGTGGATCCCCGCGGGCGTGCCCGATCGCGATGCGGCGTACGCCTGGCTGGTGGAGCTCCTCACCCCTGACCGGGTCCGTGATCTCCTGCCCGAGGCTGCACTCCTGGGCGTGGATGTGCATCACCTCCCCAACCTGCACGCGGTCAACATCGTCATCCACGGCCTGCTCGGTCGGGGAGTCGCGGAGAACGCGCGAAGCGATCCGCAGGCAAAGGGACTCGGCGAGCACCTGCGCGCTCGACTCGTCGATATCCCCGTGCACCTCGTGCCCGCACCCGGGACGGATCTGTCGTGAGCGCCGTCCCCGTCACCGATCGCGGCCGGCGCACCCGCGACGCGCTCGTCGTCGCGGCACGCGGAGTCTTCGAGGAGCGGGGCTACGACGGCACGCGCATGGGAGACATCGCGGAGGCGGCCAGCGTCAGCCACGGCACGGTCTACACCTGGTTCGCCACCAAGGACGCCGTGCTCATGGCTGTCGTTGAGTCGCTTGTCGATGGCCTCTACGCGTCACTGAGCACCCCGGAGGTCGCTGACCCCCTTGCACGCATCGACCTCGCCAACCGCCGCTACCTCGATGCCTATCGCGAGCATGCGCGCCTGCTCGAGGTCGTCGAGCAGGCAGCCACTACTGATGAGACCTTTCGGGGAGTGCTTGCGGGGCTGCGCGCGGCACATGTCGAGCGCGTCGCTGCCACCATCCGACACCTTCAGTCCTCCGGACAGGCCCGCGCCGACCTTGATGCGCACGCGGCGGCGGCCGCTCTGTGCGCCATGGTGGAGGGATTCGCGCGCCATTG
>JBIIDD010000306.1:0-2599 GCA_044238565.1 Candidatus Nanopelagicales bacterium | reverse complement strand
CCTACGGCGATCCTGCTGCCCCGGAGCCCGAAGAGGTCGCCGAGTACGAAGCCGAGCAGGTCGCTGCCGAGGCGCCTGCGGACCAGGCCTTCCCCTGGCGCACTGCGCTCATCGCCGTGGGAGTGCTTCTCCTGATCGGAGCGGCGTACTCCTGGTGGCGCGGCCGCGCGAAGTCCACTGATGCGGATGCGTCCGACGAGGACCAGCCCGTGAGCGCGGGGAAGTGATCCGTCTCCCATGAGCATGGTCGAAGACGAGCCGCGTCCCATGTCTGACGACGCTGCGACGCCGGATGATGCCGACGGGAGTGCGCGATTCCTCGAGTCGCCACGATTCCTCGTCGCCAGCATCCTCATTATCTTCAGCGTGCTCTGTCTGGGCTTCCTGGCCAACCTCCTCATCGTCAGCCAGCTCGTGCATGCGCGAGACCAGGAGGTCCTCTACTCCGACTTCCGCAGCGAGCTCGCGAATGCCATTGCCCCGGTCGGGCAGACCGACGTCAACGGCGCACTGCTGCGCCCCGGTGCGCCCGTGGCCATTCTGGAGATCCCCGATCTGGGCATGAGGGAAGTCGTCGTAGAGGGCACGACCTCGACCGTCACCCAGAGCGGCCCGGGGCACAAGCGCGACACCGTGCTTCCCGGCCAGTCGGGCACGTCGGTGATCTTCGGCCGACAGGCGGCCTTCGGTGCGCCCTTCGGCCAGTTGGAGATCCTCCAGCCGGGCATGACGATCGTCGCCACAACCGGTCAGGGGCCTGCCGAGTATCGCGTGATCGGTGTACGGCGACCAGGTGATCCGCTGCCGCCCATCCTCGAGGCGGGCCAGGGCCGCCTCACACTCGTCACGGCCATGGGTCCGCGCTTCATGCCCACGGATCTGCTTCGCGTTGACGCGGAGCTCGTCACGCCGGCCCAGCCCGCCCCTCCGCGCGTGATCACTGCAGCATCGCTCGACCCGGCTGAGCAGGCGATGGCGGGTGATCCCGCAGGTCTGGTCCCGCTCCTGCTGTGGCTGCAACTCCTCCTCGTGGTTGCGGTGGCGACGGTGTGGCTCGTCATCCGCTGGGGCAAGTGGCAGGCGTGGCTTGTTGCAGCCCCGATCGTCTTCTTCTCCGGTGTCATGGCATCCATGAGCGCCCTCCGACTGCTCCCCAACCTCCTTTGAAGGGACACCCGATGACCATGACCCTGGATGGCGCGACATCGACGGCTGCCCCGGAGCTTTACTCGATCCAAGCCATCGACATCTCATGCTGGTTCGGTACCCACCTCGTGCTGGACCGTGTCTCGCTGCTCATGCCCGCCGGTCAGGTCACGGCTCTCATCGGCCCCTCCGGTTGTGGCAAGTCGACCTTCCTTCGCTCGCTCAATCGCATGCACGAGCTCGTCATCAGCGCGCGCATTGCCGGTGAGGTGCTGCTGGACGGGGAGGACATCTATGCGCCCAGTGTCCGCATCACCGATGCGCGCCGGCAGATCGGGATGGTCTTCCAAAAACCCAATCCCTTTCCCGCGATGAGCATCTATGACAACGTCATCGCAGGGCTCAAGCTCAACGGTGTGCACGCCAGCGGCGATGAGAAGGACGATTTGGTCGAGCACTGCCTCACGAAGGCGGGGCTGTGGAAAGAGGTCAAGGATCGCCTTCGCGCACCCGGTGGCGGCCTTTCCGGTGGCCAGCAGCAGCGCCTGTGCATCGCACGGTCGCTGGCCATCAAACCCAAGGTGCTCCTCATGGATGAGCCTTGCTCTGCGCTCGACCCTACGTCGACACGGCGCATCGAGGAGACGATCGAGGAGCTGCGCGAGGAAGTCACCATCGTCATCGTGACCCACAACATGCAGCAGGCGCAGCGCGTCTCGCAGTCGTGCGCCTTCTTCCTCGCCGAGCACGGCCAGCCGGGCCACATCGTGGAGCACGGGCCCACGGACCTCATGTTCGGCGAGCCCCAGGACCCGCGGACCTTCGACTACGTCAACGGTCGCTTCGGCTGATCCGGCGTCGTCCGAGTGAACATTCGGGGCTCAGGGTGAAGGTTGGGTGCTGAGGCTGGCCTTGCGTGGGGACTCTTCCTAGGTTGCATCCGTGAGTGACGTCAAGGCCATTCCCCTCGGCAAGGCGCTGGATCAGGCACGCATGACGCGCCTGCACAAGAAGTTCTGGCTCCTAGCCGGCCTGGGCATCATGCTCGACGGCTTCGACTTCTTCATCATCGGCGTGGCCAATCCGCTGATCGCTGAGGACCTCGGCGCGAATGCCTGGCAGAAGGGCCTCATCTCGGCTGCCGCCATCGTCGGGGCGATGTTCGGGGCAGCGGTGCTCGGGCCCCTCGGCGACAAGCTCGGCAGAAGGCGCATCTTCAAGTACGACCTGTGGATGTTCGTTGCCTTCTCCGTCGGCTGCATGGTCGCCTGGGACACCTGGTCCCTCATCGCCTTCCGGTTCCTGCTCGGTATCGCCATCGGCCTGGACTACCCGATCGCCGCGTCCTATCTCGCGGAGGTCCTGCCGCAGAAGAACCGTGGCCGCTGGCTGGTGTCCGCTTTCTCGCTGCAGGCCGTGGGCATGCTGCTCGGCGCCCTGGTCGGGGTCGGCG
>JBIIDD010000305.1:0-2602 GCA_044238565.1 Candidatus Nanopelagicales bacterium | reverse complement strand
CACCGCCGATCCAGCAGTCACTGATCCCAAACGCGGCACCATCACCTGGGGCGAGTGCCCGGCGCAGGGCTTCGACGGGTTCGAGTGCGGCGTGCTCACCGTGCCGCGAGACTGGGATGACCTCGCCAACCCTGCCAATGCCGAGATCGCCCTCACCGTCAAGCGCGCGACGGGCAAGCGCATGGGCTTCCTCAGCTTCAATCCCGGCGGTCCAGGATCGTCCGGCATGGCGTCGGCGCCGGGCATCTGGGGCGAGTTGCCGCGCCAGGTGCAGCAGCGCTTCGACTGGGTGGGCTGGGATCCGCGCGGCGTCGGAGCCTCGCAGCCGCAGTTAACCGGTTGCATCGAGGTGGAGGCCGCGGCCCGGGCGGCGGACTACGAGCCCCCCGCCACCGGTCCGGTGGACTGGCAGGAGTTCACTGAAACTCTTATCGCTTTGCGAAGTCCGCTCTTGGCCGAATGCTTGGCCCGCAATCCGGACGTTGCTCCGTATCTGGGCACCTACTACATCGTGCGGGACCTCGAGGCGATGCGTGTGGCCCTGGGTGCGCCCCGGTGGAACTTCTGGGGCATGAGTTATGGCACGACCATCGGCTACCGCTATGCGCGGGAGTACCCCGACCGGGTGCGCACCCTCATCCTCGACGGCTCCTCGGCACCTAATTCGACAATCTCCTCCTTCATGCGCGAGACCACGTGGGCCTTCACATCCGGGCAGCAGGTCTTCGGTTCGCTGTTCGGAAGGCACATGGCTGCCCGCCTGCAACGCGTCATTGACGGACTCGATGAGCGAACCGTCACGGTGAATGGACGAGAATTCACCCGCTGGGAGGTCCTGCCGGAGATCTTCAACAACATGTCCTATCAGCAGGCCTACCCCAGCATCGTCGCGGTGATCATCGCCGTCGATGAGGCACTCAGGGGTGATACATCAGTCGAGATCGCGAAGCCCTTGCGCGATCTGCAAAAGCGCAGTGAGCAAGACGCGAGTACCCAGCTCACCATCAACTTTGTCAATTGCCGCGATATGACGGGCTATCCCACCGTTAATCAGATCGCGCGCGCGGCCTACGTCGCCAATGCCAACCAGTCGGTCTACGCGGGCTTCGCTGCGGTGAACCAAGGCACACTGTGCTCGGGCCTGCCTGCGGACTTCACCTACGGTTTTGAGCCCCTCGCCGAGCCGCTGAGGCTGCCGACGCCGCCGGTGGTCATCAATTCCCTGGGCGACACCCTCACCGAGTACGTCGGTGCTCGCACCATGGCCAACTTCATGTCCGGGTCATCGCTCATCACCTACGACGGCACGCAGCATGTGACATACATGTCGACTCCGTCCACCTGCGTCAACAACGCGGTGACGCGCTACCTTATGCAGCGCCGCCAGCCAGGGCCGCTCCTGTGCTCCTACGCGCCGTTACCGTCACGGGAGTAGTTCAGCCCCTCCAGCGTCGCGCGCACGAGCGATCCCAGGGTCGGTAGGTGGTAGCCGCCCTCCTGGAGTGCCACCGTCGGCAACTCCAGTGCCCCGAGCAGCTCACCGGCGCGGAAGTAGCCGGACTTCGTGATCTCCAGCGGGCTCTCGGGATCGTCCGCGGCCGCATCCACTCCGAGCGAGAGCACCATCGCGGTCGCCCCAAAGTCCATGACCTGCTGCACGATGCGCATGATCGCGTCCAGCCAGCGCATGTCGCCTGTGCCGGGTGCGAGCGGGATGTTGAGGTTGGCCCCCAGTCCCTCGCCCACACCCACCTCATCGGCGAAGCCCGCGTAGTGCGGGAACCACCCGGCGCCCGGGTCCACATGCAGTGATGCATAGAGCACGTCGCCCCGCGCGTAGAACACATCCTGCGTGCCATTGCCGTGATGCGCATCGATGTCGACGATCGCCACGCGTGGATGGCCCGCGCGCCGCAGCGCCTGCGCCGCCACCGCAGCGTTGTTGAGGTAGCAGGATCCGCCGTACGCCGATCGCGTCACGTGATGCCCGGGCGGTCGCGTCAGGCCGTAGATCACGCCGTCACCCACCTCGTCCACGCAGGTGAGCGCGACATCAATCGCTGCGCGCGCGGCCTCCCACGTGCCGGGGCCGATGAGCGTCATCGTGTCGTAGCCGTACATCCCCGCCGCACCGTGCACCGCGGGCGGTTCGCGCAGCGGCAGGCCGCCGAGGAGGCCGGGCGTGGGGAAGAGATAGGGCACGACCCGGTCCGCGCCGTACTCCCCCCAGCGCTCCCACACCGTGCGCACGTGCTCGACCAGGCGCGCGTCGTGTACGTCGAGCAGCACCTCGTCGCCGTGCGCGGTTGCCTCCACCACGGGCCAGTCCGCGAGCGTGGACTCAATCGCATCGACACGCTCAGGCACCTCCGTGCCGGGTGTGCGCATGCCGAGCCAGATCTCCGCGCCGGGCACATGTCGGCGTGCCTCGGCAGAGCGGACCACCCGAATCACCCCCTCACCCTCCCACGGCCTGAAAGGATGCGCGGATGCGTGTCGCGGATCTCGGCATCACCATCGGCAATCTTCCGAGCGGCCCGACCGCCAGTGTCATCGATGTCCCCGGTGTCGGCGTCGGGCATTCCACCGTCATCTACGACGA
>JBIIDD010000304.1:0-2614 GCA_044238565.1 Candidatus Nanopelagicales bacterium | reverse complement strand
AGCCGCTCGGAGTTGTGCATCCAGCTGTTGTTGCTGCGCAGATGGCGTCGGCCGATGAGGAGCAGGTCGCCGTCGGCGGACGCGTCGTCGCCCAGCGCCGCCATGAGCCGCGGCCAGTCCGCCACCACCACGGGGTGATCGAGTCGAATGCGCTTGCCCTCGGTCATGAGACGGCGTGGCAGCACCGGATGCAGGGCGCCGAGATCGAGACCGTGCGGGTGCTGACGCACCTTGCGCAGTGATAGGCGTCGCCCATGGCGCAGTCCCCACGGGCCGGCACGCAGAGCCGCGTCGACGAAGCGTCGCGGCAGGAAGCGGCGTCGCGCAGTCTCCAGAGCACGCGCCCGGCGCTTGCCGAGCGTCGTCGCCTCGACCCGGTAGAGCAACTCCCGGAGGATGTCGGCGTCGGAGCGCGTATCCGGCTCGGGCTCGATGACACGCTCACCCCAGCGCACGTGGTTGCGCACGCTCACCGCGGGGAAGACGAGGTCGAACTCCTCACGCTCCAAAGCGGTGGTGGGCGGCAGGATCACGTCGGCGTGACGGGTCGACTCGTTGACGTAGTAGTCGACCGCGACGCAGAAGTCGAGTGAGGCGAGCGCCTCGTCGATACGCCGGCCCTGGGGCACCGTCAGCACGGGATTGCCCGCGACGAGCACCATCGCGCGGATCTGACCCTCGCCGGGCGTGAGGATCTCATCGGCGAGGGTGCTCGACGGGAACTCCGCTGCCACCTCGGGGATGCCCCGCACCCGGGAGCGCCAGCGGTCGTAGCCGGGCAGGTCGGTCGTGAGCGCGCCGATGCGCGGCAGGTCGAACGCCGGCTCCGCGAGCATCCAGCCGCCCACCTCGTCGAGACGGCCGGTGAGGATGTTGAGCACGTGGATGAGCCAGTACGCCGTCGTGCCGAACTCCGTCTGGCACACCCCGAGGCGTGCGTAGATCGCCGCGCGCCGAGATCCCGCGAACTCGCGGGCCAGGCGACGGATGGTGTCGGCGGGCACCCCCGTGCGGCGCTCGGCGTCCTCCGGTGTCACCTCGGAGAGGAGTGCCTGCACGGCATCGAGTCCGTCGACGTAGGACTCAGCCCGCCCCGGACGCGCGAGGCCCTCCGTGACGATGACATGAGCCATCGCAGCCAGCAGGAAGGCGTCGGTGCCGGGCCGGATGAAGACGTGCTCATCGGCGATGTCAGCGGTCTCGGTGCGGCGCGGGTCGACCACGACGAGCCGGCCGCCGCGATCGCGTAGTCGCTCCAGCCGGCGCTTGATGTTGGGGGCGGTCATGATCGAGCCGTTGGACACGAGCGGATTGCCGCCGACGACGAGGAGGAAGTCGGTGCGGTCGACGTCGGGCACCGGCAGCAGGAGCGGTGAGCCGAAGAGCAGATGCGACAGCAGGTGCTGGGGCTGCTGGTCGACGCTGGCAGCGGAGTAGCGATTGCGGGTGCCGATCGCAGAGAGCAGTTGCGGGATGTAGATGATCGGCGCCCAGCCGTGGGTGATCGGGTTGCCGAGGTAGAAGCCGATCGCATCGCCACCGTGACGCGCGCGGACGGCGAGCAGGCGCTCGGCCACGAGGTCGAAGGCCTCGGTCCACGACATCTCCACCCAGCGATCGCCCTCGCGACGGACCGGACGGCGCAGCCGATCCGGGTCGTGGGTGAGGTCCTGCAGCGCGACGCCCTTGGGGCAGAGGTAGCCCTGACTGAAGGGGTCGGCGGCATCACCGCGGATGCTCGTCACGCGGTTGGCTTCGACCGTGATCTCAAGACCGCAGGAGGCCTCGCACAGGTTGCAGGAGCGATAGTGCACCGACATGTCACTCCTCCCTATGGTGCCCGTGAGCCTAGGCGGTCACCCCGGCCGGCGCACGCGGGTAGCGTCAGCCCCGTGACGGCTCCCGTGGGCGGCATGCGCCTGGCCCGCAATCGCGGATGGGCCACAGCGGCGACCGCGGTGATCGTGGCCGTCGGGGTCATCCTCGCCGTACGCGGCTTCCGCGGGTCCCCGCCGCTGCTCCTCCTGGGGGGCGCACTCGTCGTCGCCGGGATCCTCGGCTACGCGCGCGCAGTCCGCCCGTGGATGCTCGACGAGATCGGCATCTCGCTCGCGGGCAATCGGCGCCTGCACTGGGCCGATGTCACGCACATCCGTGTTGTCGCCACGACACCCAAGCGCGCCGACGCAGGTGCGCCTCGGATCGAGGTGACGGTGAGCACATCGGGGCGCAAGGCGACGCTCCACCTCACCTCACGAAAGGACGCGCACAGGGTCGCGGCTCTCCTCAAGCAACGGCTCCCCGCAGAGGTCGAAGGCCGTCGGGACCTCTGGCTCATCGACGATGCTTGGAAGCGCGTGACGTGAGCGCCGATCCACTCATCGGGCTCGCCGGGTGGAGTGAAGCGGTGAGCAAGCACCGCACCTACTTCCCCGGCTCCGGCAGTGGGCTCACGCGCTACGCCGAGACGTTCTCCATGGTCGAGGTCAACTCCTCCTTCTCTCGCGCCGTACGCTCCGAGACCTTCGCGTCATGGGCGGAGCAGACACCACCGGGCTTCTGCTTCAGCGTCAAGATCAACCGCGCGGTCACCCACGCTGCCCGACTCTCGGCC
>JBIIDD010000303.1:0-2618 GCA_044238565.1 Candidatus Nanopelagicales bacterium | reverse complement strand
GCCTGGCTCACAGCCACGGTGTACGGAGTGCCGTCGAGGTAGTCATTGACCGCATCCACGGGTGCAACGCCGAGGAAGGCCTCCCCGGAAGCGGGGCTTGCCACGAGGTCCACGGTGCCGTAGTCCGTGGCGAGGGCCGCGAGATCGGTGCCCGCCAGGGCCAGAGTCCCCGCCAGCCACACCGGGGGTTCGGGTGTCACGAGACGTGCGGTGACACCATCGACGACGACCGCGATGTCGCCAGGTGCCGCCCGAAGGCTACCCAGCGGCTGGGTCACGACGCCTGACTTCCCCACGCTGGACTCGATCGTCGCGGCCGCGATCACGGCCGGGACTCCTGATGCAAGCAGGAGGGTGCCGAGGACTCCCAAGGCGATGCCGGCAGATATCCGAATCGCACCCCATGCGCCGATGCGCTTCGCGTGAGTGGGTGCTCCGCTCATGCCCCAGGTGCCACGGTGAGAATGCCGAGGCACATCTCGTCAGTCGTGCCCTCGCCCCACGTGATGTAGCGCGGATCCGTGTCCTTGAGTGAGGGGAGCTGGCTGCGCAACTTCGCGTCGTGGGTGCACGTCACGGTCAGTGTGTCGCCCGCGTCGAGGGGGAACGGCTGAGAGAGCGGACGGGCGCCCTGGTTGTCGAAGTCCCACGTCTCGATATCGAGGAGGACTTCCTCACGTGGGGTGCCGGCATTGGCGACAATGCTGATCTCGCGTCCGAGCAGGTGCATGTGCCCCGCGGATGCGTAGACCGTGACGGGCTCCTCGACCGTGTGCGTGCAGGACTGCGTCGCGCCTGCGCGCGGCTCGACCAGGTCGCCATCGCAGATGAGCTGCAGGCCCCAGATGGTGCGCAGGGACTCGCCCCCGAAGCGCTCGATGGTGTCCTCCACCGCAGCATCGCGGTCGCACAGCGGCCCGTCCTCCTCCGGTAGGCAGGGCAACTCGACAGGCGCCGGGAGGAGCATGGTCTCGAGAGGACGCAGATCCGCATCCCCTGACACGGTGCGCAGGCGCACCGATGTGCTGTCCGGACCCTGGCCTGCGAGCAGGTTGTAGTGCACCTGCAGGATGACACTGCTCCCCTTCTCGAGGAACACTCCCGTGCCCTCCGGGTAACGAGCCTCACGACCCCCCGGTGCCCATGCGGCAAGCCACGGTGCTGAATCCAGTGATCGCACACCACTGCCGCCTGCGGACGGAAGGTCAGGGCCCCCGAAGCAACTCCATCCCTGACCCTGAGTATCGGCGTCGCGCTGCTGAGCGGCGGGGATCTGCTCCGATCGCACGCGATACAGAATCGCGTGGTGGACCACGGCCGCATTGTCGGGCAGGAATCGCACGCCCGTGATGAATCGGTCCTCGGACGTGCCCGTATCGAGCAGGAAGCATCGGTAGTCGTCTGTGGCGGTGCCCTCGTTCGATGGGGTGTAGGGCTCGACGAGTCCGACCGTCACCATGCCATCGGCATCGATGCCCCCGCTGGCCTGGGGCGCCGAGCCGTCGCCTGCCGCATCCGCTGAGGCTGGCGCCGATGCCGAGGTCGTCTCCTCCGAGGAGGAGCCAGCACCGGGCATGGCGTTGCAGGCGGCGAGCAACGCGGTCGCTGCCAGGGCAGCGGCACCGGACATCAGGAGTCGGGGCATGTGCACATGCTACGGGTCGCGGCGACTTTGGGCGCGCGCGTAGCACGCGACGGCGGTGGCAGCCGCCACATTGAGGGAGTCCTCGGCTGTCGCCATGGGGATCCGTGCCCGACGCCAGGAGGAGGCGAGTGCCTCAGCGCTCAGCCCGGGCCCCTCTGAGCCCACCATGAGTGCGACGGGCTCCGTGGTCGTCTCCGCCAGGGTCGCGTCGATGGTGTCAACGGCATCGGGCTCAAGGGCGACCACGCGTCGGAGCCGGGCGAGAGCGCTCAGGGTCTCGGGCCAGGCATCGCTGCGAGCCCAACGACACCGAAGCACTGCCCCCATCGATGACTTGACCGCCCGGCGATAGAGCGGGTCTGCGCAACCGGGCGAAAGGATCACGTCGTTGATTCCCTGGACCACTGCCGAGCGAATCGCCAGGCCGACGTTCGTCGGGTCGACGAGATCCTCGAGAACGAGCACGTCTGCCCGGGATCGAAGCACCTCGTCCACGTGAGTCGCGGCCGGACGCGCGATAACCGCGAGTGCACCGCGGTGGACGCGGTACCCGGTGATGTCCTCGAGGAGCGCCTCATCGGCCACGTACACGTCCACATCCGTCGAGACGAGCGAGGAGGCCAGTCGATCCAGCCATCGCGGCGAGGTGAGGACCGACTGAAAACCCATTCCGAACTCGGCGCAGCGCTCGATGATGAGGTGACCCTCGGCCATGAAGACTCCGCGCTCGGGCTCCACCCGCTGTCGCAGATCCATGTCGGTGAGCCGAAGGTACGCCTCAACTCTTGGGTCATCCGCCGTCGTGACGGCGACGGGATCGATCCTCACGGAGCCGCAGAGCCCCTCGCCGCCTCCTGGGCGAGCAGCTCCTCCCGGTCGGTGAGGCGCGTCCATCCACGCACCGGCTGCGCCATCCGGGGATGGCGCGCCCAGGTCTGCTCGTGGCGCGCGATCAGGGCCCAGTAGCCCGCCG
>JBIIDD010000302.1:0-2620 GCA_044238565.1 Candidatus Nanopelagicales bacterium | reverse complement strand
CCCGCGAGTCGCACCGCCTCGACGGGTCCGGGATCGACCAGGCCCCGCGCGACCAGCCAGGGGCCGACGGCGTCGAGGTCGAGTCCTTCGGGCGAGGTCACGGCGCTGACGCTACCGGGCCGACGCCACCGGGCCGACGCAGCGCCGTCGTGGTCCTATGCTCCCCGCATGGGAGCGCCTGCAGAGGAGTACGTCGCACAGATCGCTCGGTCGCGTCGCACAGCGAGACGCGTCGGGATCTGCGCGGCCGTCTCGTGGTGGTCGGGCTGGGCCGTCATCGCGGCCTGCCTGATCGCATGGATCGGTTGGGACGTCTCGATCCTCGACAGCCTCGAGATCATCCTCGCCATCGGCGTCGCCGGGATCCTCGGAGGCGTCGGGCTCTTCGCCCAGAGCCGCAACCTCGACCTATCGGCCTCGCGGCTGGAGATCGCCGTCAGCGACAAGAACGCGTGATCAGCCAGCGGTGAGCGTCACCTTGCCGGTCGTGCGACGCGCACGCATGTCCTCGTGCGCACGCTTGGCATCCGCGAGGGGGTACGCCGTGCCCGGCAGCGGACGCAGCTCTCCTGAGGCCACCAGTTGCACGAGTTCGGCCAGCGGCTGAGCAACCATCCCGATGGGGTCGACCTTCATGCAGTCGACCAGCCAGAAGCCGACGACGCTGAGCGAGCCGGTCATGAGCGATGACGGTGCGATGGGTGTCGCTGCCTCGCGTGAGGCCATGCCGTAGACGACGAGGCGACCAAAGGACCCCAGCGCGCGCAGTGATGCATCCGTGGTCGCACCGCCCACCATTTCCAGGATGATGTCGACGCGCTTGCCGTCGTTGGCCTCGCGGATAGCGGCGGTGAGACCTGCCGCATCGGCATCGATGGCGGCATCGGCACCGAGATCGAGTGCGAGCTGACGCTTCTCCTCGCTCGAGGCGACGGCGATGACACGACCGGCACCCCACAGCTTGGCGAGCTGGATCACCTGCGATCCGACACCGCCTGCGGCTGCGTGCACAACGACCGACTCGCCCGCGACCATGCGCGCCGACGTACGCAGCAGATGCCATGCGGTGAGGCCCTGCACCAGCAGCCCGAGCGCTGCCGCATCGCTCACACCGTCGGGCACCTCGAACGCCGCTGCGGGAGCGACGAGGGCGCGCTCGGCGTACCCACCCGACCCCGACGCCGTGAATCCGCAGAGGCGACGGCCGTCCGACGTGCGACCGACCACCTCGGCCCCGGGGATGAAAGGCAGCTCCTGGGCGGAGAGATAGGAGTTCTCCACCGCGTGCGTGTCGGCGTAGTTGACTCCCGCAGCCTCGACCTCGAGCAGCTCGAGGCCGGGGATCGGCGCGGGCTCATCGACATCGACGAGCTCGAGCACCTCGGGACCGCCGAAGCGGGTGACCTGGATGGCGCGCATGGCCCCAGGCTAGAGGTGGCCCGACAGGGGCGGCTCTGCCGGCCCGCCGGGCCCGAACGTCAGACCGCGCACTCGCCTCCGTCGCAGCACGGCTGGATGTAGTAGCACTGGGGGCAGAAGTCCTTACCGCCTCGGCGCTGCAACTCGACGCTCTCGCAGGCGGGGCACGGACCCGGGGAACCCATCACGGCATCGGACGCTAGCGCCTACCAGGAGCCGCCGCCACCACCACCGCCGCCACCGCCGGAGAAGCCTCCCCCGCCCGAGAAGCCGGAGCCGCCCGATGCCTTCGGAGCGGTGTACGCCGCACTCACGGTCGCGGGGGCCGTCGACATGACGCTGTGGAGTGCCGCTGTGCTCGCGAGGTAGAGGCCCGCGGAGTGCAACTGCTCCTCCGTGAGATCCGGGAAGGCCCCCGACCACGACTCCTCGAGATCGAAGAGCACGGCGTAGGGCAGGAAGGTGGCATAGACCGCATAGTCGGGCAGGCCCAGCCGCTGCACGAGTGCACGCCTCGCCGCCCCCGGGTCCGTGTCGAGGAAGCGCCTGAAGCCCTCGACATCGGCTTCGAAGCGTGCGGTCTCGAGGGTCTCACGATCGGGCACGGCGAGAGATGCGAAGACGAGTCCGAGGCTCAGGGCTCCGAGCACCGGGAGTACGCCGAGCAGGATGACCACGCTGTCGAGGAAGATGCCGGCGAAGAGGCTCACCATCGCCGCGCCAAAGGCGACCCCCGCCGCGCATCCGACACTGCGCCGCGTGTCCTTGGCCGATGCGCTGAGGCGACTCGCGCGGATCGCCTCCACCGAGAGCTCCGACTGGGCCTGCGTCACCGCCTTGGCGAAGTCCTCGTCGTATCCGGAGAGCGAGGCCCGGTCCCGACCCTCGAAGATCGCCGCGAGCAGGCGCTCCTCCCAGGGGCGCAGGCCATCCGTGCCGGCGCCCCACCACGCCAGATCGATGCTGCCCGAGCGCAGGAAGCCGCCGGGATCGGAGGTGAGCGTGACGTAGCGGCGGGCAACCAGGTCGAGGAGGGTGGCGACGACCGCGCGCGACTCGAACTCACCATCGAGGCTCACCGCGATCTCGGCCGGGCGCAGGTCTCCGGGCGGCCCGAAGCGCACGGGAGCACCGGGCTTCGGCTCCCCGCGCAATCGACGCCGCATGATCAGGGTCGCGATGAGCGGAGCCAGGAGAGCGA
>JBIIDD010000301.1:0-2623 GCA_044238565.1 Candidatus Nanopelagicales bacterium | reverse complement strand
GCGTACTCGACCCCGACATCCTGACGATCGGCTTCGCTCGGAGGGTCCCCTCCTACAAGCGGCTGACCCTGATGCTGCGTGATCCGGATCGCCTGCGCGAGTTGCTCCTCGATCCGCATCGCCCGGTGCAGCTCGTGATCGGCGGCAAGGCGCATCCCGCGGACGACGGTGGCAAGCGCCTCATCCAGGAGCTCGTGCGATTCGCGGACGACCCTGAGGTGCGTCATCGCATCGTCTTCCTGCCCGACTACGACATCGCGATGGCGACGGTGCTGTATCCCGGCTGCGATGTGTGGCTCAACAATCCGATTCGGCCTCTCGAAGCCAGCGGCACATCGGGCATGAAGGCGGCCCTCAATGGCGCCCTCAACCTGTCGATTCTCGATGGCTGGTGGGACGAGTGGTACGACGGTGAGAACGGCTGGGCGATCCCCACCGCGGACGGCGTCGAGGATCCCGAGCGTCGTGACGACCTGGAGGCGGCCGCCCTCTATGACCTCATCGAGCGCGAGGTCGCGCCCACGTTCTATCAGCGAGGAGACGACGGTCTGCCGCATCGCTGGATCGAGCGGGTGCGACACACGCTCATGACCCTCGGACCCAAGGTCCTGGCCAGCCGCATGGTGAGCGAATATGTCACGCGGCTCTACGAGCCCGCCGCCATCTCATCGCGGCATGCCGCAGCCGATGACTTCGCACTCGCTCGCGGACTAGCGGCATGGAAGTCGCGCGTGGAGGCCGCGTGGGAGGGAGTCGCGGTGGAGCATGTCGAGGCGATGGGTGTCGGAGATGCTCCATCCCTCGGCGCGCCCCTTCATCTGCGTGCGCACGTGCGCCTGGGCGCTCTCGCGCCCGAGGATGTGCTCGTCCAGGTCGTCTTCGGTCGCGTGGACGGCGATGATCGGCTCGTCTCTCCGGCGTACGCCGACCTGCGCGCCGAGGAGGGTTACGACGGCAGTCGATGGCTCTTCTCAGGTGATATCACGCTGGCGAGCACCGGTCCCTTCGGCTACACCGTGCGGGTGCTGCCGCGCCATGAAGGCATGGTCTCCCCGGTGGAGATGGGTCTCATTGCGGCACCCGTCATGCTCGGTGCGGCCAACGAGCCTGTCCTGCGCTAGGAGGCGACGCGCAGCAGCGCCGAAGACCTCGGCGCCAGCCGCAGCGCTGCTCCCGCCGGGATCGGCCCCGGGGGCCGCAGGGCGCCGGTGTCGAAGACGACCTCATACGCCGCTCCGAAGGGCTCACCCGGAAGCGTGAAGTCGATCTCGTCATCGGAGGCGTGCAGCAGGAAGAGGAAGGAGTCGTCTGTCGGCGGGATGGGCTCGCCGGGCACCTGGTGCAGCTCGCCCGAGAGGTACATGCCCAGGGTCTTGGTCCACGGCGCGTTCCACTCATCGTTGGTGAGTGGCAGGCCGTCCGGGCCCACCCAGCCGAGGTCGGGGGCGCCACCCTCACGATGCGGCCGACCATCGAAGAAGAAGCGCTGGCGGAAGACGCGATGCTCTCTGCGCACAGAGAGGACGCTGCGCGTGAAATCGAGAAGATCCTGCTGCCAGGAATCGAGATTCCAGTCGTACCAGGAGATGTCGTTGTCCTGGCAGTAGGCGTTGTTATTGCCTCCCTGCGTGCGCCCGAGCTCGTCGCCGCCGAGCAGCATGGGGACACCGGTGGAGAGCACGAGTGTGGCGATCATGTTGCGGATCTGTCGTTGGCGGACCTCGACGATCGCCGGGTCCTCTGTCTCGCCTTCGACCCCGTAGTTGGCCGATCTGTTGTCGTCGGTGCCGTCGCGGTTGCCCTCGAGGTTGGCCTCGTTGTGCTTGTGCTCGTAGGTGGTCAGATCGCGCATGGGGAAGCCGTCGTGCGCGGTGATGAAGTTGATGGAGGAGTAGGGGCGGCGCCCTTCGCCGGCATAGAGATCGGCTGACCCGGAGAGCCGCCAGCCGAGCTCGCCTACGCCGGCAGCGCCCCGCCAGAAGTCGCGGAGGTTGTCGCGATAGCGACCATTCCACTCCGCCCAGAGAGTCGGGAACTCACCGACCTGATAGCCGCCCGGACCGACATCCCATGGCTCGGCGATCAGCTTGACGCGACGCAGGGTCGGGTCCTGCTGGATCGTCGTCATGAAAGTGCCGAGCATGTCGACGTCGTGGAAGGACCGCGCCAGTGCCGATGCGAGGTCGAATCGGAAGCCATCGACATGCATCTCGTTCACCCAGTAGCGCAGTGAGTCCATGACCATCTGCAGGACGTGCGGATTGGAGACGTCGAGGGTGTTGCCGCAGCCCGTGTAGTCCATGTAGTGGCGACCGTCGCTCAGCCGGTAGTAGCCGGGGTTGCAAAGACCGCGGAAGGACAGCGTCGGACCGAGTTCGTTGCCCTCGGCCGTGTGGTTGTAGACGACGTCGAGGATGACCTCGAGGCCGGCCGAGTGGAGCGTGCGGACCATTTCCTTGAACTCGCGCACCTGCTCGCCACGCGTGCCGCTCGCGGAGTAACTCGCATGCGGTGCGAAGAAGCCCAGCGTGTTGTAGCCCCAGTAGTTCGTGAGGCCGAGCTCGAGCAGGTGGGGCTCGTCGACGTAGTGATGGGTGGGCATCAGCTCGACGGCAGTCACGCC
>JBIIDD010000300.1:0-2626 GCA_044238565.1 Candidatus Nanopelagicales bacterium | reverse complement strand
ATGGCGGGCAGTCGATGAGGATGAGGTCGTAGCCGTCGATGACGCCGGCCAGGCTTACGCGCAGGCGCGTGGCCGAGTCCGAGCCCTCCGGGCGGTTGCGGTGTGCCACCGCCTCCTCGCTGGGAAGCAGGTCGACCTGCGGGCCCCACCCCGTGCTCACGATGGCCTCGCGCGCGATGCCGGGCCGCCCATCGGCCAGGACATCGCCGATGGTGAAGGCGAAGGGCGGCGGATCGAGTGCCACGGTCGCATTGGCCTGCGGATCCAGATCGATGACGAGCACCCGGATGCCCCGGGCCCATGCGGCGCCAGCCAGCCCGAGCACGGTGGTGCTCTTGCCTACGCCGCCCTTGAGGGACAGCACCGCGATCGCCGACATGAGGGCGAGTGTGTCAGGTCCCCTTCATGCGGGCGAAACGGTCGAGGGCCTCGAGGCGCTCGGTGGCATGGTCGACGATGCGCTCGGGGTAGCCGTGGTCGTAGCCGCCGAGGGTGTCCCAGGGCGTGTGCACGGTCTTGCCGGGAAGGTGCGCCAGCTCCGGCACGTAGCGACGGACGTAGTCGCCGTCCGGGTCGAATCTCTCTCCCTGACCCACGGGATTGAAGACTCGGTGGTACGGCGACGCATCGGTGCCGCAGCCCGCCGTCCACTGCCAGCCGTGAGAGTTGCTCGCCAGATCGCCATCGCGGAGCCAGCGCATGAAGTGCGCGGCGCCGCGCTGCCAGGGCAGATGGAGATCCTTGACCAGGAAACTCGCCACCACCATGCGCACGCGGTTGTGCATCCAGCCCTCGGCGAGGAGCTGCCGCATCCCGGCATCGACAAACGGGTAGCCGGTGCGACCGGCTGCCCAGGCGTCGAAGAGCGCATCCGCTTGCTCACCTGAGTCCCACGCGAAGTCATCGTCGAAGCGCACGTCCATCGATGCGCGTGCACTCTCGGGTCGCTGATGCATGACGTCGGCGTAGAACTCCCGCCACGCGATCTCCTTGCGGAATGTCTCCTCGCCCGCTGAGTCGCCGAGGTCGGCGAGGATCGTGCGCGGGTGGATCTCCCCCCACTTCAGGTGGTGGCCCATCGACGACGTGCCGTCGAGCGCGGGGAAGTTGCGGGTGTCGTCGTATGCCGCAAGCCCCGCCGCGCGGAAGGCGGCCCATCGCTCCAGCGCTGCAGCCTCTCCCGCCGCCGGAAGCGCGAAGGGCAGATCCGGGCGCTCGGGGTAGCCGTGGCGGCCCGACAGGGGCGGCTCTGCCGACCCGCCGGGCCACTTCACGGGCATGACGTACTCCGCTTCGACATCGGCGGCGGGCGCGCGCCAGCCGTGGCGCATCCAGGCGCGATAGAACGGCGTGTAGACGCGGTACGCCGTGCCATCGTCCTTGGTCACCCGGCCCGGGGCGACGGCGTACGGCGACCCGGTGACCACGAGGTCGATGCCCTGCTCGGCCAGGGCGGCGCGCACGCGCTCATCGCGCTGCACGCCGTAGGGGCCGAAGTCCGCAGCGATGTGCACCTCGCTCGCGCCCGCTGCCCGAGCGACGGCGACGACATGCTCGACGGGATCTCCGTGTTGGAGGAGCAGATGGTCGCCGAGGTCGGCGTCGAGTGCGCGCAGGGAGTCGACGAGGTAGGCGCGGCGCACGTCGCTTGCGGGCTCCCACACGGCGGGGTCGACGACGAAGAGGGGCACGACCTGCCCGTCGAGGGCGGCTGCGGCACTGAGTGCGGGGTTATCCCCCAGGCGCAGGTCGCGGCGGAACCAGGCAACGGTGGGCACCCTCGCAGGCTAGGGGCTGCTCGCCCCGGGGGCACGCGGGGCAGCCCGACGTGAACGTCCCGGTTATCGAGACTTATGCGGCCGCGGATGTCTCCATAACCGGGACGCTCAGCGCGGGGAGCTGACCGGGGGAGAGGCGGGGGGTCTCCCCATGGGGTTGAATGCTGGGCGTGAGCGACCTCATCGACACCACGGAGATGTATCTCCGGACGGTCTTCGAGCTCGAGGAGGAGGGCGTCGTACCCCTGCGCGCTCGCATCGCGGAGCGTCTGGGCCAAAGCGGGCCGACGGTGTCGCAGACGGTGGCGCGCATGGAGCGTGACGGCCTGCTCACGGTCGAGGGTGATCGCCACCTCGAGCTGACGCCCCGGGGGCGCGAATACGCCACGCGCGTGATGCGCAAGCACCGCATCGCCGAGTGCCTTCTCATCGATGTCATCGGCCTGCCGATCGAAGATGTCCACACCGAGGCGTGCCGCTGGGAGCACGTCATGTCCGACACGGTGGAGCGACGCATCCTGCAGATCCTCGACAACCCGACCGAGTCGCCGTTCGGCAATCCCATCCCGGGGCTGGAGGAGCTGGTGCCCGGCGCCAAGCCGTCAGCGGTGCGCGGCGAGCACTGGGTGAGCCTCGATCGGGCCGCGGGCGACGACACGGTGCGCGTCACCGTGCGACGTATCGGTGAGAGCGCACAGGTCGACCCGGAGGTGGTCGCCCTGCTCCAGCGGGCCGGAGTCGTGCCCGGTGGGGCCGTGCGCGTGCAACGCGCAGCCACCGGAGTGCTCGTCGGGTCGGCGGGGGAGTACGTCGAGCTGCCCGGTGAGATCGCGAGCCAGGTCTCCGTC
>JBIIDD010000299.1:0-2637 GCA_044238565.1 Candidatus Nanopelagicales bacterium | reverse complement strand
TGACCTTCGGCTCGGTCCCGCTCGGACGCACGATGACACGTGCCCCCGGCAGGCGCAGGAGGATGCCGTCGGTGGGCGGGAGCCCGTCGTAGCCCATCGCGAGATCGACTGTCTCCTCGACGGGCATACCCGCCAGGTCGGCAGGCGGATTCACCCGCAAGCCCTCTACCGCGGCCGCGATGAGCTCGGGCGAGGGCAGCCGCAGCGACACCTGACGCGTGGCGTGAACTCCATGGCGCAGCGCTAACTCGTCGAGCACATCGAAGACGGTGCGGGCTTCGGCGTTGAGGGCAGCGACGAGCTCGAGTGCCAGCAGCGCCGCGGTGATGCCGTCCTTGTCGGCGATGTGGTGCGGGTCCACGCAGTAGCCCAGCGCCTCCTCGTAGCCAAAGCCGAGGTCGGGCACCCGCGAGATCCACTTGAATCCCGTGAGGGTGGTGGCGTAGGGGACTCCGGCGTCCTCGGCAATGCGCTGGAGCATCGTGGAGGAGACGAGCGATGCCGCCATCGTGCCGGTGAATCCGCCGCGTCGCAGCAGCCACCAGCCGAGGAGCCAGCCGACCTCGTCACCGCTGAGTGCAACCCAATCCCCGGGGATGCGTGCGTCCGCGTGTGCGGGCCTGCCGTGGGGGACGCCGACGACGAGCGCACAGCGATCCGCGTCGGGATCCGTCGCGACGATGAGGTCGACGTTGATGCGGCGTCCCTCCGCGAGGGCAAGGTCGAGGGCGCCCGGCTCCTCCGGGTTGGGGAAGACGACCGTGGGGAAGTCGGGATCGGGTTCGCGCTGCTCCGCCACGGTGAAGGGTGCGGGGAACCCGGCCCGGATGGCAGCTGCCTGCAGCACCGCCGATCCCACGCCGTGCATGGCGGTGTGCAGGCTCACGACATCGCGGGGAGTGTCGCGCTGCGGCACCCTGGCGGCCTGCGCGACGTAGTCCTCGACGATGTCGTCGCCGAGGGTGATGTGGTCATCCGATCGAGGCAGCTGCGCATGTGGCCCCACCGCGGCGATGAGCGCCGCGATCTCGGCGTCGGCGGGCGGCACGATCTGCCGCCCATCCCCGAGATAGACCTTGAGGCCGTTGTCCTGCGCGGGGTTGTGGCTCGCCGTCACCATCAGACCCGCGTCGGTGCCGAGGACGCGCACGGCGTAGGCGAGGACCGGGGTGGGCAGGGGGTGCGGGAGGACCAGGGCTTTCACGCCGGCACCTGCGAGGACCTCGGCGCAGTCGCGTGCGAACTCAGCTGACATGTGCCGGGCGTCGAAGCCGATGACCGCAGCGGGGTGCTCGTGATGTGCGACGAGGTACGCCGCGATGCCGGCGGCTGCGCGAGACACGGTGACACGATTCATGCGGTGGGGTCCCGGCCCCATGCGGCCGCGAAGGCCAGCCGTGCCGAAGGTGAGCGGCCCACGGAAGGCATCGGCGATCTCCGCTATCGCGTCAGCATCACCGGCAGCAGCCGCATCCATCAGTGCACGCAGTGCTTCGACCGTGGCTGGATCGGGGTCGTCGCCGAGCCACTCCTCGGGCGAGATCGGGGCGACGCCCACTACATCCTCCGGATCACCTGGGAGAGCAGGGACCCCATGCGGGCGGCGGAGGCGTTGCCGGCGGCGAGCACCTCCTGGTGGCTGAGCGGCTCACCCGTCATGCCGGCGGCGAGATTGGTGACGAGTGAGAGGCCGAGGATCTCCATCCCGGCCTCGCGGGCCGCGATGGCCTCCGGCACCGTCGACATCCCGACGAGCGTGCCGCCCATGGCTCGCACCATGCCGATCTCGGCGGGCGTCTCGTACTGCGGTCCGAGGAACTGCGCGTAGACACCCTCGTCGAGGGTGGGGTCGATGTCCTGTGCGATGGCGCGCAGTCGAGCCGAGTAGAGGTCCGTCATGTCGATGAACGTCGCACCGCGCAGGGGCGTGACACCGAAGAGGTTGAGGTGGTCGCGGATGAGGACGGGTGTGCCGGGAGTCCAGGTGGGGTCGAGTCCTCCGCAGCCGTTGGTGAGGACGATGACGCGGCATCCGGCGGCTGCCGCCGTGCGCACAGCATGGACGACGGGCTCGACGCCGTGGCCCTCGTAGAGGTGCGTGCGCCCGAGGAAGACCAGCACGGGCGTGCCGTCGGCGTCGATGCTGCGGATCCGGCCGTGATGCCCGTCGGCGACGGGTGGGCGAAAGCCGGGCAGCGTGTGCGCATCGATCTCGGCGACTGTGGTGCCGAGGGCATCGGCTGCAGGCCCCCAGCCCGAGCCGAGTACGACGGCGACCTCGTGGTGGTCGACGCCGGTGGCCTCGGCGAGGGCAGCTGCGGCCTCGCGTGCCGCAGCCTGCGGATCGGCGTAGAGATCGGTCATGCGCGCGACGCTAGCAGCGGCCCGGTCGTGGGAGGCGGGATGGATCAGGCGCAGGGGTGGCGGCGTACCTGCTCGACGTAGTCGTCGGGTGCACCGCCGGCAGCGGCCGCGTCGGCGATCATCGCGAGATAGTCCGCCGAGGGCAGGCCGCCCTCGTAGGCGTCGAGGACGTAAAGCCACGCGAGGACGCTGCCCTCGAGGGTCTGCACGCGCACACGGATCTTGCTCCACAGGCCAAGGGAGATTCCCTCCCATGCGTCGAGCGAGGCCTCG
>JBIIDD010000023.1:0-9585 GCA_044238565.1 Candidatus Nanopelagicales bacterium | reverse complement strand
GAGGCGCGGCTCCGAGAGCTCTCCGGTGAGTACGCCGCCCAGGAGCGCGGATTCGCCCTGCGTGAGGTCGCAGGCGGCTGGCGCTTCTACACCAGCGAGTCCTGCTCGGGGATGGTGGAGCGCTGGGTTCTCGATGGCCAGCAAGCGCGCCTGACGCAGGCGGCACTCGAGACGCTTGCCGTCATCGCCTATCGCCAGCCTGTGTCCCGGGCCCGCATCAGCGCGGTCCGAGGAGTCAATGTCGACGGTGTGCTGCGCACGCTGCAGTCGCGCGGACTCATCGAGGAGGCGGGCACGGATCCCTCGAGCCAGGCGATCCTCTTCCGCACGACCCCCTACTTCCTCGAGCGCATGGGCATCGCCTCGCTGGAGGATTTGCCGGACCTCGCTGAGCACCTGCCCGACCTCGCCGAGCTCGAAGCGGTCATCGACGCCGTCGCTGCGGGGGAGTAGTGGCTGACGACGGCGTGCGCCTGCAGAAGGTCCTTGCTGCCGCCGGCATCGGCAGCCGGCGGGCCTGCGAGGAGCTCATCGCCCAGGGCCGCGTGGAGGTCGATGGGCGCGTCGTGCGCGAGCAGGGTCTGCGCGTCGATCCGCGAAGCGCCGTCGTGCGTGTCGACGGCGAGCGCGTGCCCACGGCGCCGGACACGGTCGTGATCGCCCTCAACAAGCCGCGCGGTGTCGTCACCGCGATGTCCGATGACCTGGGCCGGCCCTGCGTCGGCGACTACGTCACCGAGCGCTCCGAGCGTCTCTTCCACGTGGGGCGCCTCGACACCGACACCGAGGGCCTGCTCCTGCTCACCAACGACGGCGTACTCTCCCAGCACCTCGCGCACCCCTCGCACGGTGTCGCGAAGACCTACGTCGCGCTCGTGCCAGGGCCGATCCCGCGTGATGTGGGTCGCCAATTGCGTGCGGGTGTTGAGCTCGACGACGGCCCCGCGGCGGTGGATTCCTTCGCGATCCTCGAAGCCACCCCCAACAAGGCTCTGGTGGAGGTCGTCCTCCACGAAGGGCGCAATCACATCGTGCGGCGCCTGCTCGCTGCGGTCGGTCACCCGGTCGAGGAGCTCGTGCGGACGCAGGTCGGGCCCATCCGGCTCGGCCAGCTTCGACCTGGGCGCACCCGCGTGGTGACGGGCCCTGAGCTGCACAGCCTCTACACCGCCGCGGGTCTCTAGTCACTAGGGTGACGTCATGCCCATGAGGGGAATCCGCGGCGCCACGATGCTGCGCGAGGACGACGCGACGGAGATGGCGGAGGCCGTCTCCGAGCTCGTCGCGCAGATGCTCTCCCGCAACGGCCTGACGGCCGATGCGCTCGTGAGCATCCTCTTCACCGCCACCCCGGACGTGCATTCCGCCTTTCCCGCTGCGGCCGCACGGTCACTCGGGCTGCAGGACGTCCCCCTCATCTGCGCGCAGGAAATCGACGTCCGCGGCGCCCTACCGCGGGTCGTTCGGGTGCTTGCGCACGCTGAGATGGATGTGCCCCGGGCGCAGGTCCAGCACGTCTACCTGCGCGGAGCGGAAGTCCTCCGCCAGGACCTCGCGACATGACCGTGCCCATCGCTGGGCCGGTGCTCGTGATCGGAAGCGGGCTTCTCGGCGCCTCCGTCGGTTTGTCGCTCCGCAGAGCCGGTGTGCAGGTCTGGCTCGACGATGTGGACCCCGGTGCCGTCGCGGAGGCTGTGGAGCGTGGTGCAGGGGAGTCGTGGCACCCAACTGCGGGGGTGCCCCGGCTGGTGGTCGTGGCTGTGCCTCCCGCCGTGGCTGGCGCGGCGATGGCGCGCGCGAGCGCTTTCGCAGACGCGACCGTCACCGACGTCACCTCGGTCAAGGCGGAGCCGCTCGCCGTTGCGATGGCAGAGGGGGCGGATCCTGCTCGTCTCGTCGGCGGGCACCCCATGGCGGGTCGCGAGACCGCAGGGGCTGCCTCGGCCCGACACGACCTCTTCGACGACCGCGTGTGGGTGGTTGCCCCGGTGCCGCAGAGCGATCCCGAGCGGGTTCAGGCTGTCGTCGATCTCGCCGTCACGTGCGGTGCCTTGCCCGTCGTCATGGCCCCGCAGGACCATGACCGTGCGGTCGCCCTCACCTCGCATGCCCCCCAGATCCTCTCGTCGCTCCTCGCCGCGCGACTGATCGATGCCGACCTCGAGGCCGTGGCGGTGTCCGGGCAGGGGCTGCGCGATATGACGCGGATCGCCGGTTCGGACCCAGCGCTCTGGCAGGCCATCCTCGATGCCAACGCGGAGTCGGTGGCACAGGTGCTCGAGGCTTACGCGGTCGACCTCGATGACGTGATCGCGCGCCTGCGCGAACGCGGTGATGTGAGGGAGGCCCTTGAGCGGGGAGTGCGGGGACGCCAGCGGGTCCCGGGCAAGCACGGCGCTGCGGCCACGACGTTCGACCTCGTCCCCGTCATCATCAAGGACGAGCCTGGAGAACTCGGCAGGCTCTTCGTGGCGGCGGGTGGACTCGACGTCAACCTCGAGGACGTGCGCATCGACCACGTGCTCGGCAAGCCGTCCGGACTGGTGGAGCTGTCGGTGCGACCCGAGGCGACGGCGCGCCTTGTCGAGGGCCTGCGTTCGCTCGGCTTCGATGTGCGCGCCTAGGGTGGCATCGTGCCCGGAGCCATCATCGCCATCGACGGACCCTCGGGATCGGGTAAGTCGAGCACATCTCGCGGGGTAGCTCGTCGCCTTGGGCTGCGCTACGTCGACACCGGTGCGATGTACCGGGCCCTGACCTGGTGGATGCTCGAGCGCGGTATCGACGTGGACGACCCGGACGCCGTCGCGGCCCGGTGCCATGAGCCGGTGATCGAGTTGCGTGATGACCCCGCGGATCCCGGTGTGCGCGTGGACGGCCGAGAGGTGTCCGCGGAGATTCGCGGGAGCGAGGTGGCCGACGCCGTGAGCCGAGTCGCTGCGGTGCCGCAGGTCCGAGAGCGGCTCGTCCTCAGCCAGCGCGCGCTGGTGGAGGAGGCTCTGGCGATCGGAGCAGGGGTCGTCATGGAGGGTCGGGACATCGGCACGGTGGTGCTGCCCGAGGCGGACCTCAAGATCTATCTCACGGCTGACGTCGAAGCGCGTGCCGCCCGTCGGGCCCTCGAGGAGGCGGAGCGATCCGGCAGCGGCAGCCTCACCGCCGTCCAGGCCAATCTGCAATCCCGAGATGCGCTCGATTCGACCCGCGCCGTGTCTCCCCTGCAGCAGGCTTCGGATGCGATCGCCATCGATGGCACGCACCTCTCGCTCGATGAGGTGATCGATGCGGTGATCGGTGCCCTTCCCTCGGACGCGCAATGAGCGGCGGCGCGACCGCACGCAACCTGGTCGCTCCCCTCCTGCGCTGGGGCTATCGAGTCCGGCTTCAGGGCGCACACCGATGTCCTCGTCGCGGCCCGCTGCTCGTCGTGGCGCCGCACTCGGGCTTCCTCGATCCCACGATCGTCGCCACGTGCCTGCCCCGCCCGGTCGACGTGCTGGTCGATCCGGGTGGGCTCTCGGCGCTCGGTGCCCGCATACCCGGTCGCATCGTGGTCGACCCTCCCGATCCGGGCGTGGCCCTGGGTCAGGCCCGGGAGAGTCTGGCTCGCGGGGGAGCCGTCGGCGCGTGGTCGGGGGATGGACTCGAGCGCGCAGCCGGCTATCTCGCGTTGCGCTCCGCGGCGACAGTGCTGCCCGTGGTCGTCTTCGGCGGGTCGGGGAGCCACCCCGGAGATCCTCCGTCGCTGCGCAGCCCCATCGACGTCGTGATCGGTGAGCCCTTCTCCCTCGATGAGCGGTCGCAATCTCACGGGGGTGATCCCCTTGCGCGGTCGGAGATCCTCCGTGCAGCCGAGCTCATCCGTCAGCGAGTCGCCGACCATGCGACGGACGCCGGCATCCGCACGGCACGCTCGGATGGGGTCGCCCTCGACCCGCGCGGGCCCGCACCGGAGAATGGTGCGTCGTGACCTCAGACGGCGAGTTCCCCGAGTCCGACCTCGATGTCGTGGGCGAGGACGCGCCCTGGGTCGATGAGTGGGCCGACGATGTCGCCGACGACGACCAAGGATCGCCCCAGGACGCCCTCGTCGCTGCCGCGCGGGCGGCAGCAGTGGCGGAGTTCGGCGAGATCGATGAGCTCGACCTGGACGCGGATTCCGATGAGGACCTCCTCCCTGTCGTGGCCGTGGTCGGTCGGCCCAATGTCGGAAAGTCGACGCTGGTCAATCGCATCCTCGGTCGACGCGAGGCGGTGGTCGAGGACGTCCCCGGCGTCACGCGCGATCGGGTGTCCTACGAAGCCGAGTGGAACGGTCGCCGGTTCCTCCTCATGGACACCGGGGGATGGCAGCGTGATGCGCGGGGCATGGCAGCGCAGATTGCGGCTCAGGCCGAGCGCGCGATGAATGACGCCGATGTCGTCATGCTCGTCGTAGACGCCACGGTCGGACCGCTCGACGCGGACGAGTCGGTGGTGCGCGTGCTGCGCAAGGCCGGCGTGCCGATGCTCCTCGTCGCCAACAAGGTCGACGATGCCCGCACCGAGTCCGATGCTGCCTCTCTCTGGTCGCTTGGGCTCGGTGAGCCCCACGCGGTCTCTGCATTGCACGGGAGGGGGAGTGGCGATCTCCTCGACGAGGTCGTTGCCCTGCTTCCCGAGGAGGGCCAGGGCCGGGTGCGCGGAGGCGGACCTCGCCGGGTGGCCCTGCTGGGCAAGCCCAATGTGGGCAAGTCCTCCCTGCTCAACAAGCTCGCCGGGGAGTCGCGCGTCGTCGTCGACTCCGTGGCCGGGACCACGGTCGATCCGGTAGACGAACTCATCGTCCTCGGCGATCGCGAATGGTGGTTCGTCGATACGGCCGGCATTCGACGCCGGGTACGTGAGGCCAGCGGCCATGAGTACTACGCGAGCCTGCGCACCCGCGCGGCACTGGAGAAGGCCGAGGTCGCCCTCGTCCTCGTGGATGCTTCCGAGCCCTTGAGCGAGCAGGACCTGCGCCTCTTCTCCCTCGTCGTAGAGACCGGTCGTGCGCTCGTGATCGCCTACAACAAGTGGGACCTCATGGACGAGGACCGCCAGCGCTATCTCGAGAAGGAGATCGATCGCGAGCTCATCCAGGTCCGCTGGGCGCCACGCGTCAATGTCTCGGCCCTCACGGGGCGCCACGTGCAGAAGCTGGTCCCTGCGCTGGAGGAGGCACTGGAGGGCTGGGAGACGCGCGTGTCCACGTCGCGACTGAACTCCTTCCTCTCGGAGTTGGTCGCGGGGCATCCGCATCCGGTGCGCGGCGGCAAGCAGCCCCGCATCCTCTTCGGGACCCAAAGCGGTAGCCGCCCGCCGACCTTCGTGCTCTTCACCACCGGCTTTCTCGAGGCCGGCTACCGCCGTTTCATCGAGCGGCGTCTGCGCGAGGAGTTCGGGTTTGCCGGTACGCCGATCCGCATCAACTTGCGCATCCGCGAGAAGCGCCGCCGCTAGTACCCGGGTGGCCTCGTACGGCAGGCGCTCGGATAGGCTCCTGCGGTTCCCGTAAGCCAGGTTTCCTGGGACTACGGGGCGGCGGGCTGTAGCGCAGCTTGGTAGCGCACTTGACTGGGGGTCAAGGGGTCGCAGGTTCAAATCCTGTCAGCCCGACGTACGTCTTCACACGTCCGTTGGCCGACTCCGCACCATCGGGGAGTCGGCCTCGACCGTGGGGGGATTGACCCAAGAACGGTGAGACTGGTAGACCTTGGCGGTGCGATCCCTCATGCGACCTCTTCTTGCTATGACTGCCTCCGTTGCCCTCACCGTTCCCTTGGTTGTGGCACAACCGGCTCAGGCCGCGACATACAGCCCATTGAGCGAGCGCGGTTTGACGGCCTCCTCGCTCGGTGCCGGTGATGTCCCTCGATGGATGTCTCGTGGGACCACGCCGGTGGCGCGGCAAACATTCATCAAGGGCAGCCTTGCCGGTGCGCCCGCAGTGTGTGTGGATCAGAGTGGCGAAGCTGTCCAGGGGAGGCAGGCGCGCCAGGAGATGGCTTCGACAGTTGCCACGCGGACCGGCAAAGAGATCGGGTCCTACATCTACCAGTACCGCACACGCGAGGCGGCAGTGCGCGCGTGGAGCCAGCTGAATTCGCTTGCGGTGCAATGCGAGGGACGGGTAGAGGTCGATGTGGCGGGTGACGGGATTGCCACCAGGATGGTGATCAACACCGAGGTGAACCAGACGCGGCCCCTCTTCGGCACGTCGGGCCTCACGCTGTTCTTCGATTATGACCTCGTTATCGACGCCTTTGACACGGAATTCGCCTTTGTTGGTGACTCATACGTCAGCTACTACCTGGCCGGCACTTCCATCGTCGGTGTCGCGTTCTCCTCAGGCGAAGGAACCCGGGGCGTAGGTCGCGTCACGCGAGGATTCGTCGACACCATGTCGATCGTGATTGCCCAGCGGCTGGAGCGCCGCTCCCTCCGCTGATCAGGGCGATTCTCAAGGGGCCGTGCGACGTGGCCGAGCCACATCAGTGAGCGGCGCTGATGCGAGGAGGGGCAGTGTTCTACCCGGAAGAACTCTCGCCCAGGCGCAAGTTGATGTTCTCGATGTGGGACGCCCCAAATGACGGGAAGGTCCGCGCGGTCGTGTCCTTCGACGCGACCAATCTGAATGCCTACATCGCGTCGTTGAATCAGCAGTCAGCAGCCACCGGGCTAGCCCGGACGTCTATCACGCATGCTGCGGCCAAAGCCATCGGCACGGTGGCCCTTCAGGCCAAGTACGACTTCAATGGGCACTTCTTTGCCGGACGGTTCTTCAGGCACAAGGACAAAGCCGTGGGCATCCTCGTGGCGACCGACGACGGCAAGGACCTGGGGGCCGTCAAGATTGCCCAGATCGACCAGAAGGGCCTGCTGGACATCGCCTCAGAAGTCGCGGAGTACGCGGAGAACTTCCGCCGCGACGGCGACGAATCACACAATGCAGCGAATCGAATCATGGCGCTAACTCCGTCGCCTCTTCTTGCGGGCGTCGTCAAGGTCAATGGCTTCATCAACAACAGGCTCGGGCGACGGACGAAGCTGATCCCGTCGGATGCCTTCCCCATGGGGCGGGCGATCATCTCGTCCCTGGGGATGCATGGCGTGGAGATGGCCTTTCCGCCTCTCGTCAGGCACATGCATGTGCCCATGGCGATCATCGTCTGTGCTGCTGTCGATCGTCCTGTCGCCGTGGATGGGAGTGTGGAGATCAGGCCGATCGTCAACCTGTGCTTCACCTTCGATCATCGATTCTCGGACGGGCTCGACATGGCCCGCACCGCCACGGAGATCCGGGCCATGCTGGAGGATCCGCAGGGGCATTCCCTCTAGCCACGTCGGTCCGCGATGGCGACGTCACGCGCTGGGCTCCGACACGGACGTCGAGCGCTCACGAGACGGAGTGCGAGCCACGGCTCGGCAGGATTCGCGGAGGGGACCGGTCGATCCTTCTCTCTTCCGTGATGCCACGACAACGGAGCTAGGCGTTCGAATCGGCCGATGGCACGGACTTCTGCGCGGTCAAGGTGCAAGGACCCGGCACAGTTGTCACCCTCAGTCAGGGCGCCCAGTACCGCCGAATCCTCGCCTCCGACGAGTAGCGCCGACTGTGGCACGTTCCTAGACTGCGGCAATGGCCCTCGCGTGGTCCTTCTGTCTCATGGATGCCGGGGGCGCCGTGATCGACGAGGCTGCTGGGGACCAAGTCCTCCCCACGGCAAGTGTCGGCAAGGTCTTCCTGCTGTGCGAGGTCGCGGAGCGCATCGTCGATGGTCGACTCGATGCCGGTCAGGTGGTCTTTCGGGATCCCCGCCTCGCGGTCGCTGATTCAGGGCTCTGGCAGCACCTCGCGCAGGATGAGCTGCCCCTGGTCGATGCGTGCATCCTGGTCGCAGCGGTGAGCGACAACTGGGCCACGAACGTCCTGCTCGACCTCGTCGGGCGCACTGCGGTGGAGGAGCGCGCCCGCGCCCTGGGCTGCATCGACAGCGGCCTGCACGATCGTGTGCGCGACGTCCGGACGGCCGCAGACCCGGCCTCGCTCTCCACCGGCACGGCGCGCGAACTGGCCGACGTGGCTCGACGCATCCACCTCGCCGCCGCAGGGGAACCCCAGTCCGGCATCAGCGTCGCCGCGGCCGCACTCGTCGAGCGATGGCTACTCACCGGAGTCGATCTCAGCATGGTCGCTGCGCCCTTCCGCCTCGATCCGCTCGCGCACGGGCAAGGTGGAGTGAGGCTGTGGAGCAAGACCGGGACCGATACGTGCGTCCGGGCGGACATGGGCGTGGCATGGAATGACCGGAAGGCGATCGCCTACGTCGCGATCGCGACGTGGGACCCCGGCGACGACGTGCGCGAGCTCGCCTTCGAGCGCATGCACGCATTGGGCTCGAGGCTTGCCGCTCGCATGTGGTGAAGGCTCAACGGCCGACGTACACTCGCCCACGTGTACGACGTAGCGCTCAGCGTCTCCGCCTGCGCGCGTTCAGGGACGCGTGCCGATGTCGCCTGGATGGTCTCGCCGAAGGCGACCAACCAGGCGGTCGCCTTCACACCCGGGGGCGGGAGGGTAGGCCAGCTCGCAGGTGGCGCCTTCGACGGGCTCCTCGCTGATGTCGCCGCCCGACGACTGAGCCACGGGCGCCTCGTTGTGCATGAGGTGACCGCCATCGAGGCTCCCCTGTGCGATCTTCCCGTGGGCACCCCCGTGGAGTTCCTCGTCGTCCCCGCCGAGCAATTGCCTTCCGATATCTGGGCGATCCTGCTCGCCCACCGGCCGGTCGGGATCGCCGCTGTGGTGGAGCAGGGGGAGGTGACCAGCCTCGACATCGCCACGCCGGACTCGGCTGAGGGGCGCCTGGCCGAGATGCTTCGGGCCGGGGATCCCGCGGTGGAGATCGAGGCGAGCTCGGTCTTGACGGTCTTCGCTCCGATCCCTCGCCTGGTGATCGCCGGCGGGGGACCCTTCGCCGAGGCCCTGGGAGCGCAGGGACGCCTCCTGGGGTGGCAGGTGGCCGCGGAGACGCGTCCCGAGATGGTCGCGGGTCTCTCCGCCAGCCTGTCCGACCTGGACGCCATCGTCGTCATGGGGCACGACGTCGAGACGTCGAGCCGGTGCCTCTTGGCGGCGCTGGAGGGGGATGCCGGCTACATCGGGGCACTGGGCTCTCCTGCGATGCAGCAGGCCCGGGCGGACTGGCTGGCCTACCGAGACGTCACCGACCTCTCCCGGGTCCATGGGCCGGCCGGGCTCCCGCTCGGTGGCCGGACGCCCGCGGAGGTCGCGGTGTCGATCGTGGCCGAGATCCTGGATGAGCGCTCCGACTAGGTCAGGGCTCGGTTAGGTCAGGGCTCGGTCCGATTGCTCCTGGTTTGATCGTTCCCGGTTGCGCGTGACCTTTCCGGGTGTAACTTTCCGAGATCGACTGCGCTCGGAGAGGAGCAGGTCATGGCTGTGGAATCCACTGGTCACGAGCGTGGCAACCCGCGTCTCTACGCCCTGATCGAGAACTCGCCCAAGGAGGGGCCGAGCCCCACCGTGTGGGCATGGCCGCA
>JBIIDD010000298.1:0-2640 GCA_044238565.1 Candidatus Nanopelagicales bacterium | reverse complement strand
GGCATCATCATGGGCTTCTCCCAGAGATTCTCCGTGCGCTTCGGTCCGGTGGTCGTCGCGGTCGCCGCGGTCGGCACCGTTGCGGCGTTCTTCAGCCGCGTCACGGGGGAGGAGTTCGCCGAGCGTGTGGGCAATCCCGAGGAGCACGCCGAGGCGGGCCAGCTACTTCCCTTCATTGCTGTCGGATTCTTCGTCGTGTTGCTTCTGCTGTGGTTGCTCGATCGGCGTGGACGCCGCGATCTGCTCACTCAGATCGTCGGTGTCGTCGTGATCGTCGCGGCCCTCATCCTCACCGGGTGGACCATCCGCACCGGACACTCGGGCGCGGAGGCGACCTGGAAGTCCATCATCGAGAACACCCAGCCCGGCTGATGAGCAGATGATCCCCCGCCTGCGCGCCGGGTTGCTCCTGCTCGCCGTCCCCTCCGTCCTTGTCGCTTGCTCGTCGTCTGCACCGGTCGCGACCGATCCCGGCACCCTGCACGGTCCCTATCCCGTCGTGCGCTCAGTGGATGGCGACACCATCCGCGTCGACCGCGACGGTGAGGAGATCGTCGTTCGCTTCATCGGACTGGACACCCCCGAGACCGTCGCCGCGGATCGTCCCGTGGAGTGCTTCGGCCCCGAGGCCTCGGCGCGCACGGCGGCGCTGGTGGAGGGCGGGCAAGTCTGGCTGGAGTACGACGATGTCACGGGCTTGACGGATAAGTACGACCGCACGCTTGCCTTCGTCTGGCTCGACCAGCAGACGATGCTCAACGAGCTCCTCATCAGGGAAGGATTCGCGGAGGAGGTCACCTACACCGACGGCTACGCCCACGCGGATGAGCTCCGTGCCGCTGAGGATGCGGCGCGCGATGCCGGTGCGGGCCTGTGGAGCGCGTGCGCGGGTGACATGTCGTGAGCACCGAGGGCGGCATGAAGGCCGTCGTCGCCGCGCTGCTGGCCAATCTCGGCATCGCGATCAGCAAGTTCGTCGCCTTCGCCTTCACGGGATCGTCGTCGATGCTGTCGGAGGCGATCCACTCCGTCGCTGATTCCGGCAACCAGGTGCTGCTCCTCGTGGGCAACAAGAGGTCCAAGAAGGCACCCGATGTCCAGCACCAGTTCGGCTACGGGCGTCGCCGCTATGTCTATGGCTTCATCGTGTCTATCGTGCTCTTCCTTGTCGGCGGGCTCTTCTCGCTCTACGAGGGCTTCCACAAGTTCCAGCACCCCGAGGATCTCTCCGATGCATGGATCGCCTTCCTCGTCCTCGGGATTGCGATCGTGCTGGAGGGCTTCAGTCTCCGCACCGCAGTACGCGAGGCCAATCGTGCGCGCGGCAAGCGCTCCCTCTTCCGATTCCTGCGCGCTGCGCGCCAGCCGGAGTTGCCCGTCATCCTCCTGGAGGACCTCGGTGCGCTCGTGGGCCTGGTCTTCGCTCTCTTCGGAGTATCGATGGCAGTGGCGACCGGTGATGGTCGCTGGGACGGACTGGGTGCCATGGCTGTCGGCACGCTCCTCGTCGTCATCGCCGTCTTCCTCGCGTTCGAGATGGCGGCGATGCTGGTGGGCGAGAGCGCCCTGCCCGAGGAGGACGCCGCTATCCGTGCGGCCCTAGCGTCATCACCATTGGTTGACCGCGTCATCCACGTGCGCACCCTGCACGTGGGGCCGGATGAGTTGCTCGTCGGAGCCAAGATCGCCATTGGCAAGTCCGACACGGGCGAGCAGATTGCCGCAGGCATCGACGATGCCGAAGAGCGTGTGCGCGCCGCGGTGCCCTCGGCCGTCTACATCTTCATCGAGCCGGACCTCGATCGCCCGGGTCGCGGCCGGGTCTAGGCCGGGTCTGCGCCCGGCTCGTCCTGCGAGGCGGTGTCATCCGACCCGCCACGCGAGTTGAGCAGGCGCCGCAGTGAATCCAGTCGCGCCTGCAGATGAGCGTCACCGCGGACGTAGGCATCCAGGCCGCACTCCTCCTCATCGTGCGTGCAGCCACGGGGGCAGGCATCCAGCCCGGGGGCGAGATCGTCGAAGGCCCGCACGACCGTGTCGAGGGAAACGTGCGCGAGGCCGAAGGAGCGCACTCCGGGGGTGTCGACGATCCAGCCGCCCTCGGGCAGCGCGAGCGCGACAGCCGAGGTGGAGGTGTGGCGGCCGCGGCCGGTGACATCGTTGACCCGGCCCGTGGCGCGATCGGCTCCGGGCACGAGGGCATTGACGAGAGTCGACTTGCCGACGCCGGACTGCCCGACGAGCACGGTGACCTGATCGCAGAGCTGGTCGCGCACGGCATCCAGGTCCGCTGCGAGGGGAGCCTTGCCCTCGCCGCGGGCGACGGCGACGGCCAGCACGTCCAGGGCGGCATAGGCATCGATCACCGGCTGCGCATCGGCGAGGTCGGCCTTGGTGAGGATGAGCAGCGGAGCGATTCCTGCGTCGTACGCCGCGACGAGTGCGCGATCGATGAAGCCAAACCGAGGCTCGGGATTGGCCAGAGAGGTGACGATCGCGAGCTGGTCGGCATTGGCGACGATGACGCGCTCGACAGGGTCGGAGTCGTCGGCGGTGCGTCGCAGCACGGTGGCGCGATCGTCGATGCGCACGACGCGTGCGAGATCGTCGACTCCGCTGCCTCCGCCCGTGAAGGCGACC
>JBIIDD010000022.1:0-9602 GCA_044238565.1 Candidatus Nanopelagicales bacterium | reverse complement strand
GGACCCTTCGATGACGCTGGGCGCGAGACCGACCTCTTCGCGGGCATCTGATCGCGTGCGAGTTCTCGCCTACTTCGGCTGCCTCCTCGCCGGCCTGGCGATCGGCATTGCCGGCGCCTTCCTCCAGGGAGCCCGCTTCCTCGTCGGTGGCGTCACGCTCCCGTGGGGTCTCGTCGTGGCCCTCATCGCACTGCTCGTCCTCATTCGCGCGGGAGTCGAGGTCACGCGCAGCCGCTGGGGGGGCTGGATCGTGCTCCTCACCTGGATCGCGGCCACCGTCGCCTTCGCGGCGGAGTTGCCCTCGGGGGATCTCGTCATCTCCGCCGGCGGGCGACAGATGGCCTATCTGCTCGGAGGGGTCATCGTGGGGGCCGCTGCCGCGACGGTGCCCCCGGTGGATCGCCTGCGACGCCCTGAGGCCGCACTCCCGCCGACACCCTGATGTGACCCCCGACACGGACACCGTTGCGTCGAGCGTTCTGGAGCCTCGTGTGCCTACGATGTAATGGCGTATCGATCGCCTCGAGCGCATTCCCATGGCAGTCGCGTCCCGTGACGCACCGTGAGCGGAGAGCAGCAGGTGTCGGAAGACGAGCAGGGACCGGCCACTGGCCAGACCTCGGCGCGCCGCACCCTCCTCGTGGTCCTGGGGGTGCTCGCCGGTGCCGTCGCCTTCTACCTCGGGATGGTGCTCGGCTCGTCGAGCGACGTCCCGGCCAACACCACGGTGCTCGGCGTGCAGATCGGTGGCATGTCGCGATCTGAGGCGGTGGCCACCCTCGAGGAGACCATCACGCCACTGTCGCTCGAGCCGGTGGGGATCGCCGCCTTCGGGACGTCCGAGGAGCTCTACCCGGCCGATTCCGGAATGTCCTTCGATCCGATCGCAACCGTCGATGCGGCCGAGGGGCGCCTGCTCAATCCCTACTCCCTGGTCATGCGGCTCTTCGGGTCGCGCGAGGTGGACCCGGTCGTCGTCGTCGATGACGCGGTGCTCACCGATCGACTCGATGCCTTCGCGGATCTCATCCGCTCGGAGTCGGTCGAGCCGACCGTCTACTACGAGGGGATGACCCCGGTCCTCACCGCGGCTGAAGACGGCCGTGATGTCGACATCCCCGTCGCGGTCACCACCGTCGCATCCGCCTACCTCACCACCACCGGCCCGGTGGAGCTCCCCGAGGTGATTCTCGAGCCCGCTGTGTCCAACGAGGAGGCGGAGGAGTTCGTCTCAGGGCCCGCCACGATCGCGGTGTCGGCACCGGTGGTCATCGAGGTGGAGGACATCAGGCCCCAGGTCCCCCCGGAGGCGATCGCCGAGGCCACGCACTACCTCGTCGAGGGTGACGCCCTGGCCCCCCAGGTCGATGGTGCGATCCTGCATGACTCGATCGCCGAGGATCTCAAGCCGGTCGAGGAGCCCGGCAACAACGCGACGTTCGAGATCGATGCCAACAACGTGCCCGTGGTCGTGCCCTCGCGGGTCGGCCGCGGCGTGAGCGATGAAGTGCTGGCCGCCGCCGTGTCCAATGCGATGTTCGCCGAGGGTGACGAGCGTGTCGCCCCGGCGCCCGTCACCGTGCGCGATCCCGTGCTCACCACCGAGGCTGCGATGGAGCTCGGCGTCGTCGAAGAGATCTCCAGCTTCACTCAGCAGGTGACCTACGTCGATTACATGGCGCACAACCTCGCCCTCGCATCGGAATACATCAACGGCACTCTGCTCCTGCCCGGCGATGTCTTCTCCATGAACAAGACGACCGAAAACAGGGACCCGGAGAACGGCTACATGGAGGGTTGGGTCATCGGCCCAGGCGGGATCTTCCAAAAGGCCCTGGGCGGTGGTCTTTCCGCCGCGACGACCACTGTCTGGTCGGCAGCCTTCTACGCCGGTCTGGAGCCTGTCGAGGTGCAGGCCCATTCCATCTACATCTCCCGCTATGTGCCTGGCCTCGAGGCGACCATCGCGTGGGATGGCTTCGACATGAAGTTCCGCAACGACACGCCCTATGGCGTCTTCATCACGGCGGAGTCCGACGAGACGTCGATGACCGTGCGGATGTACAGCACGAAGATCTACACGAAGATCGACGCCGAAGTGGGCGAGCGCTACGCCGTGACGTCCAATCGCAAGATCTACAACGAGTCCCCTTCGTGCTCAGCGCAGACCGGTGGCCCCGGATTCACGATCGATGTGGACCGCGTCTTCTACGAGGGGGACGTCGAGGTCGAGCGCGAGACCTTCACCACGACCTACCGTCCCGCCCCCCAGGTTGTCTGCGGAGCGAAGCCCGACAAGGACAAGGACAAGAACGACGACGGCGGGGATCCCGCGCCTGAGCCGTCACCATCGGGCGATCCCACGGCGGAGCCGACCGCGCCGGTCGAGGAGCCGGCGGCGGCCGCCTCGACGAGGGCGCTCGGTCCCATCCGCGGGACGTCGGGGCTCTCGCCCCTGCGCGTGGGCGATACGGTGTGGCTGGCGTCGGTCGACCGGCCGGCCCGAGGGGAGCGGCGCACCGGCGTCGCCTGAGCTCGAAAGGCCGTGAGGTGACCTACGTCATCACCCTTGCCTGCGTGGACGTCAAGGACAAGTCCTGCATCGAGGAGTGCCCCGTCGATTGCATCTACGAGGGCGACCGGATGCTCTACATCCAGCCCGATGAGTGCGTCGACTGCGGTGCATGCGAGCCGGTCTGCCCGGTGGAGGCCATCTACTACGAGGACGACGTCCCCGAGGAGTGGTCGGACTACACCGCGGCGAACGCCGAATTCTTCGCCGATCTCGGCTCGCCGGGCGGCGCAGCCAAGTTGGGACCGCAGGAGTTCGATGCGGCGCTGCTGGCTGCTGTGCCGCGCAAGGAGCCGGAGAGCTGAGCCCGACCGACACGGGTGTGATGGCGCTGCCTGACTTCCCCTGGGATCGGCTGGCGCCACTGGCGGCGAGAGTGCGCGAGCACGCACAGCCCGCTGACCTCTCGATCGGCAGCCCGATCGACCCGACGCCGCCGCTGGTGCGAGCGGCGCTCGCCGCCGCTGCGGACTCCCCGGGCTATCCCACGGTCGCAGGGGCGCCCGCCACGAACTCTGCTTTCGGGGCGTGGCTCACGCGCCGTGCCGGCGTACCCGTCGAGGGCCTGGGGATCATCCCGTCGATCGGCTCCAAGGAGCTTGTGGCCCTTCTACCCATGCTGCTCGGGCTACGCGCCGGCGACCGAGTCGTCGTGCCCGAGGTGGCCTACCCGACGTACGTCGTCGGGGCGCTCGTGGCGGGCTGCGAGGTGGTCGCCTCCGATGACCCCGCGGCCGCTCGCGGTGCGAAGCTCGTCTGGATCAACACCCCGGGCAATCCGACGGGGCGCGTGATGTCGGCACCGCAGCTGCGTGCGGCCATCGCCGCAGCACGCGAGCACGGTGCGATCGTCGCCTCGGATGAGTGCTACCTGGAGTTCGGATGGGATACGCAGCCCGTGTCGGCGCTCTCCACCGAGGTGACCGGCGACGACCCGACCGGAGTCCTCGCCCTGCACTCCCTGTCGAAGCGGTCCAACATGGCGGGTTACCGCTATGGCGCGCTCGCCGGTGATCCTGCCGTGGTCGGCCGCCTGCTCGAGATTCGCAAGCACCTCGGGCTCATGACCCCCCTGCCCGTGCAGCGGGCCGCCGAGGCCGCGTGGTCCGACGACACCCATGTCGAGGAGCAGCGCGAGCGCTATCTGCGCCGCCGGGCGATGCTGCGGCCTGCCCTGGAGGCCGCGGGCTTCCGCATCGACGACAGTGAGGCGGGGCTCTACCTCTGGGCGACCCGTGATGAGGACTGCTGGGCGACCGCTGCGGCGCTCGCCGATCGGGGCATCCTCGTGGCCCCCGGCGACTTCTACGGCGAGCGTGGGGCCCGTCACGTCCGCCTCGCCCTGACGGCTCCCGACGACGTCATCGCGGGCGCCGCTGCCCGCCTCCTTGCCTGACCCACCCGCGGGGCATCGGCTCGTCGCTGCGGGATACGGTGGGGCCGCTAACAGCGCGAAGAAGGGCCCCCACGAAGGGCCCACTGGCACGGGAGGTCTTGCGTGTCCGACGTGGTCCTGCACTATCCGGGCGGCGAGCTTCCCCTTGAGCGGGTGCCGTCGACGATTGGCGAGTCCGGCCTCGACATCAGCCGACTCCTCGCGACCACGGGCGACGTCACTCTCGACCACGGCTTCGTCAACACGGCCGCGTGCTCCTCGGCGATCACCTACATCGATGGCGACAAGGGCATCCTGCGCTACCGCGGATACCCGATCGAGCAGCTCGCCGAGCACTCGTCGTATCTCGAGGTCGCGTACCTGCTCATCTACGGCTACCTGCCCACGGCGGACGAGCTGGGCGACTTCAAGTTGCGCATCAAGCGCCACACCATGCTGCACGAGGAGCTTCGACTCTTCTTCGACGGCTTCCCCCGCGACGCGCATCCGATGCCTGTGCTCTCCTCGGCGGTGTCGGCGCTCTCGACGTTCTACCAGGACTCACTGGACCCCTTCGACCCCGAGCAGGTCGAGATCAGCACGGTCCGCCTCCTGGCCAAGCTGCCGACCCTGGCGGCTTACGCCTACAAGAAGTCCGTGGGCCAGCCCTTCATCTACCCCGACAACTCCCTCGGCTTCATCGACAACTTCCTGCGCATGACCTTCGCGGTCCCCGCCGAGGACTACGTCGTCGATCCCGTGGTGTCCAAGACCCTCAACATGCTGCTCCTCCTGCATGCCGACCACGAGCAGAACTGCTCGACGTCCACCGTGCGACTCGTCGGCTCCTCGCACGCCAACCTCTTCGCATCCGTCTCGGCAGGGATCAACGCCCTCTTCGGCCCGCTGCACGGCGGCGCCAACCAGGCGGTGCTGGAGATGCTGGAGGGCATCCATGCCTCGGGTGGCGGCGTCAACACCTTCATCCGGCAGGTGAAGGACCGCCAGGACGGCGTCAAGCTCATGGGCTTCGGCCACCGCGTCTACAAGAACTACGACCCGCGCGCGGCCATCGTCAAGAAGGCGGCCTACGACGTCTTCGCCGCCCTCGACGTCAAGGACCCGCTGCTCGACATCGCGCTGCGCCTGGAGGAGGTCGCCCTCGCCGACGACTTCTTCGTGTCCCGCAAGCTCTATCCCAATGTCGACTTCTATACGGGCCTCATCTACAAGGCCATGGGCTTCCCCACGCGCATGTTCACTGTCCTCTTCGCGCTCGGTCGCCTGCCGGGATGGATCGCCCAATGGCGCGAAATGATCAACGACCCGCAGACCAAGATCGGCCGTCCGCGTCAGGTCTACGTCGGTGAGCCGCTGCGCGACTACGTGCCGATCGACGACCGCACCGCCTGAGGTCCCCTAGTCGGTGGCGTGGAGGGCGGCGTTGAGGCCGCCCCACGTGCCGGTGCGCGGCAGCGCCTCGAGCGCACCCGTCACCGAGTTGCGGCGGAAGAGCAGGTTGGGCGCTCCGGAGAGTTCGCGCGCCTTGACGACCTCGCCGTCGGGCAGGGTGATGCGCGAGCCGCCGGTGACGTAGGCACCCGCCTCGACCACGCATCCGTCGCCGAGGCTGATGCCGATGCCGGCGTTCGCGCCGATGAGGCACCCCGTGCCCACGCTGATGACCTCCTGGCCGCCACCGGAGAGGGTGCCCATGATCGAGGCACCGCCGCCGATGTCGGAGCCATCGCCGACGACGACGCCCGCGGAGATGCGGCCCTCGACCATCGAGGTGCCGAGCGTGCCGGCATTGAAGTTGACGAAGCCCTCGTGCATCACGACGGTCCCCTCGGCGAGGTGAGCACCCAGCCGCACGCGGTCGGCGTCGGCGATGCGCACGCCGGACGGCACGACGTAGTCGATCATGCGCGGGAAGCGGTCGACCCCGAGGACGACGAGGTGCTCACCGTGCGTCCGGGCGCGCAGGCGAGCGGCTGTGAGCTCGTCGAGGGAGACCGGGCCACGCGTGGTCCACGCGACATTGGGGAGGATCCCGAAGATCCCGTCGAGGTTGATGGTGCGCGGCTGGACGAGGCGGTGGGAGAGCAGGTGCAGGCGCAGGTAGGCGTCCGCGACGTCGGCGGGAGGTGCCTGGAGGTCGGCGATGACGGTGCGCACCGGGCGGATCTCGACGCCGCGCACGTCATCGGTGCGCGTGGCCGCATCGAGGCCGGGGACCGGGGGAGGCTCATCGCCCAGTGCCGGCTGCGGATACCAGACGTCGAGGATCGCGCCCGCGCTGAATGTGGCGAGGCCGACCCCGGCTGCCGATGTCGTCATGGTGGGACGGTATCGGACGGCCGGGATCGGCCTCGAAGGATCGCGCTACTACTTCTTGACGGCCTCGACGTCCATCTCGAGCTTGATGGTGTCGCCGACGAGGACGCCACCGGTCTCCAGTGCGACGTTCCACACCAGCCCGAACTCCTTGCGGCTGATCTCGGCCTTGCCCTCGAAGCCGATGCGTGTGTTGCCCCAGGGATCCTGGCTCGTGCCCTGGAGCTCGAACTTCACGTCGACGGGCTTGGTCACGCCGTGGATGGTCAGGTCGCCCGTGACGATGAACTCGTCGTCGTCCTTCTGCGTGACGGCGGTGCTCTTGAAGGTCAGGGTGGGGAACTGCTCCACGTCGAGGAAGTCGGCGGACGTCACGTGGGCGTCGCGCTCGGCGTTGTTGGTGCTGAAGCTCGAGGCGACGATGGTGAGGTCGGCGGAGGACTTGGCGGGATCGGCGCCGTCGAGGGTGAGGCTGCCGGTGAAGTCGGAGAAGCTCCCGCGCACCTTGGCCACCATGGCGTGACGGGCGACGAAGCCGATGGTCGAGTGGGTGGGATCGATCTCCCAGGTGCCGGTCGTGGCGGCGAGGTCTGTGCTCATGGTCGGTCCTCCAGGACGTTGGTGCCGGCGGGCCGGCGATGTAGTTGAGGATTCAACCAGATCCCCCGGTCCGCCGGCAAGCCGACCCCCTCCGGATGCGAGGTCCCCGTGCGGGCGAGGTCGGGGCAGGTAAGGATGGGAGTCATGGCCGGAGGCGTGATGGGACTGCTCTTCCTCGTGGTGGGTGTGGCCGTGATCGGCGGAGCGGCGCTCCTCCTCGCGGGCCGGTGGCGCGACGGGCTCCCCGAGATTCCCGCCGATGCCTCTCCTCCCACAGGGGTCCCGGTCGACGTCCCGGTCGGATCCCTCACGGCCGCGGAGATCGAGGAAGTGCGTCTCGAGCAGGCTCTCCGGGGCTACCGCATGGAGGACGTCGACGTCCTCGTGGACAGGCTGACCCTGGAGATCCAGGCGCGAGATGCCGAGATCGATCGCTTGCGCGGGGGTAGGACCGACGAGGGTCCCGAGGCCCCGTGACGGGTCCCGTCGTCGGAGACGACGGGCTGCCGCGCTGCCCATGGGGTGATGCACCCTCGGACTACCGCGCCTACCACGACGACGAATGGGGTCGGGCGATCCACGGCGACAGCGCGATCTTCGAGCGCTTATCGCTCGAGGCCTACCAGGCCGGGTTGTCGTGGCTCACCATCCTGCGCAGGCGCGAGGTCTTCCGCGAAGCCTTCGCCGGCTTCGACGTCGCCGCCGTGGCTGCCTTCGATGAGTCCGACGTGACCCGACTTGCGTCCGATGCTCGACTCATCCGGCATCGCGGCAAGGTGGAGGCCGTCATCGGCAACGCGCAAGTCCTGCAACGCTGGCAGGAGGCCGAGGGAGAGGGCGTCCTGGACGCCCTCGTCTGGTCATGCGCGGTGACGGTGTCGGTGCCTCGCACCATGACGGATGTGCCGGTGCAGACGCCGGAGTCGGACCGATTGACCCGCGCTCTGCGCCAGCGCGGCTGGCGCTTCATTGGTCCGACGTCCGCCTACGCCGCCATGCAGGCGATGGGTGTCGTCGATGATCACCTCGAGGGATGTCATGTCCGCGGGAGTGCGACCCGGCCGTCGGGGTGATCATCCGGTAGGAGATAATGGCGTCTTCTGCTGTATGGAAGGGGACACCATGGCTGCCATGAAGCCGAGGACCGGTGACGGTCCCATGGAGGTCACCAAGGAGGGCCGTGGCTACGTCATGCGCGTCCCGCTCGAAGGCGGTGGTCGCCTCGTGGTCGAGCTCAATGCAGCCGAGGTCAAGGAGCTGGGCGAAAAACTCATCGCCGCCATCCCCTGACTCACCCTTGCTCGGGCCCCTGCTCCACGTGAGCCGGGGCCCTTGTCATGCCTCGGGTGAGGTGCCGCTCGCGTCGTGCTGGCGGTGAACCGCGAGGACCACTCCCTCGCCCACGGTCATCACGCTGGCGATCCACTCCGGATCGTCGCGGAGATGCTGGACGAGGTCGTGCCGACTGGCGAGCATCCCGTCGGCACCGAAGACCGGTGTGATGACGATGCCCCCGCCGGGGCTGAGCAGACGGTGCGACTCCGCGAGCAGGGCGTGGCCGTCCTCGCCATCGGCCTCAGTCCCGGGGCCGATGATGACGAGGTCGTACGCGCCGTCGCTCAGGCGCGGCAGCACCGCCCGCGGAGATCCTGCGATGGTGCGCACGCGCGTGTGGCTCACGCCCATGCGCGCGAAGGTGTCGCGAGCGGCCGTCTGCAGCGCGGAGTCCGGGTCGACGGTGGTGAGGGTGCCCTCGGCGGTCAGGCCTCCGAGGATCCATCCGCCCGTGACTCCGGTGCCGGAGCCCACCTCGACGACAGCGTGCGCACGGGTGGCGGCCACGAGGGATCTCAGTAGTGCGCCCACGGCGCGACTCGGGACCGGTGCGCCCATATCGCGGGCGCGGCGACGCGCCTCGGTCACCTCGGGCGGCTCCTCCGCCCACTCGTCGGCGTAGGCCCAGGTGAGTGGGCTCGGGGGCAGGCTGGCGTCGGTCACGTGGGCAGCCTAGAGCCCCGACGGCCTGCTGGGGTCGCCCCGCCTCGGGCTGACCCGTCCATCTGCGGTCAGGAGTGGGAGCATCATCGGGTGTCCACGGCCAGGCGCGGTCCCCTCAGCGGTGCGCAGATCGCCCTCCTCGCGGTCGTTGGCCTCGTGTCCGCACTGGTCCTGGGCCTCCTCGGCGGCGCCGTGGGGCTGAGTGTCGCCTCCCGCGCCGATGGCGGGCAGGACTCGGTGCCCCCGGTGGCACGAGCCGATCGGGAACCGGTGCTCAGCGGTCCCGAGACCATCGCGGGCGTGGTGCGGGCCACGCTGCCCTCGGTGGTCTCCGTGGTCGTCGACGCCGGCGCAGAGTCCGGCTCGGGATCGGGCTTCGTCCTGCGCGACGACGGATACGTCGTGACGAACAACCATGTCATCGAGGCGGCCGTCGCCAACAACGGAATCGTCGACGTCGTGCTGAGCGATGGTCGCCGACAGGGTGCTGAGATCGTCGGGCGAAATGTGAGCTACGACGTCGCCGTACTGCGCATCGACGACGAGTCGCTCCCGCCACTGGCGGCAGGGGATGCCGTGGCTGCCGTGGGGGACTCCATTGTGGTGATCGGTGCTCCTCTGGGGTACGACTTCACGGTGACGACGGGAATCGTGAGCGCCGTCGATCGACCGGTGACCGTGGGCGAAGCCGACGATGCCTCCTACATCAGCGCCATCCAG
>JBIIDD010000297.1:0-2665 GCA_044238565.1 Candidatus Nanopelagicales bacterium | reverse complement strand
CTCGACGGGATGCTTCGCGCGCCAGCGACGCTCGAGCAACCAGGCCACGACTGCCGACACGACACCCACGGCGAGCACAGCCACCCAGCCGCCGAGGTTGCCCAGGGAATTGGTGTTGGCCGGGTCGTCCGGGCACTCGCCTAGCCCGCATTCGGGTAGCACCGATAGGCCGATCACGCCAAGGTCGACGACCATCCACACGACCACCATCAGCGACAGCCACACGATGAGGCCTGCAACGACGGGCCTCATCGAGCCGCTGACCGCGAGCACGCCACGATCCTTGGCCTCGAATGGCGCCTGCCACATGATCAGCAGCGAGCAGCCCACGATGGCGATGATGAAGGTCACGAGAGCCCAGGTGTAGAGGTGCCAACCGAGCACGGTCGGACCGTAGCCGGGGTCATTCGGGTCGGCGATATGCAGCAGGATCTGTCGAGTGGAGCCAGCCGCTCCCACCACGGCCGCAAGAATGCTCAGGGCGTAGTGACCCGGCCGGATCCCCCAGAGCAGGTTCATGATCGGGCCGACGGCGAGTCCCACCATCCCGGACCGCTGGACGATGCAGAGCGGACACGGCTGCTCGCCCGCACCGAACTGCAGGTGCAGCGAACCCGCGAGCACGAGGATGAGCCCGAAGAGCGCCGCGATGTTGATGAGCCTCGACAAGAGCACTGCCCGATCGGGCGCCATGGCCCAACGCTGGTGCACAGCCGGCGGTGTGGACGTCGTCATGTGGGCCCCTAGAAGTTGAGCGGGATGGGATCGGTCATGTGGATGCGCAGGACGATCAGGGTGTAGGCGAGATTGGCCAGGGCAAGTAGAGGCACCCACCTCCACCCGCGGAAGATCCCGACGAAGACCACGAGCCACACGACGAACATGAGGAACATCACAGGATGGAGGTTAGGCTTCCGCGCCAGCAGCAGCAAGGACCCGCGCGATGCCCGCGCGTCCCCTAGGGTTGCGCCATGGTCGACGCTCGCACGCTCCCCTGGCCCGACGGTGCGCAGCAGCCCTCTCTGACCATCTCCTGCGCCGCTGGGGTTCCGCTACCGCGACATGAGGTGCGTGTTCGCGCGCACATCGGCCAGTGGCCCCGTGGAGACGTCCTCATCGATGCCGAGCCCATCCCAGGGCTGCCCGCCGACGGCGCCCTGGCCACCTTCGCCCACGGACTGAGTGAGCACGGACTCATCACCCTCGATGCGGATGGCCGGGCGGTCGTTGCCCTGGCCGGAGACTCACCGGCCTGGAGTGACCATGCCTTCCTCGAGTTGCTCGCTGCCTGCGTCACGGCCCGCGTCACGTCCTCGGCGTCCTTCGGGGTGGGACTCCTGGGTTTCGGCGCGATCGGTGCCGCGCATGCCCGCGCGGTGCGCGAGACTCCGGGCCTGCACCTCGTCGCCGTATGCGATCGTGACGCGGCCCGTGCAGAGGTCGCCCGTGAGGGTGATCCCGACGTGCGAGTGCTTGCGGATGCCCACGCACTCATCGACGACCCTGAGGTCGACATCGTTGTCATCTCGACCCCGCCCGACAGCCACGCGGCCTGGGCCAAGTCAGCCCTGGATGCCGGCAAGCACGTCGTGGTCGAGAAGCCCATGGCTCTCACGACACGGGAATGCGACTCGCTGATCGAGCTGGCGCAGCATCGAGGCCTCGCGCTGTCGGTCTATCAGAACAGGCGATTCGACCCCGACTACGCGCTCATCCGCGAGACCGTGCGCACGGGCGGTATCGGCGAGGTCTTTCATGTCGAGACGTTCGTCGGCGGCTACGGACACCCCTGCAATTTCTGGCATTCCGATGCCGGCGTCTCCGGAGGGGCTCTCTTCGACTGGGGCTCCCACATCGTCGACCAGTTGCTCGATCTCGTCGAGGGCGAGGTGGAGTGCGTCACCGCACTCAACCACAAGCGGGTGTGGCACGACGTCACCAATGCCGACCATGCCCGGATGACCCTCCACTTCGACGGTGGTCGCGAGGCCACGTTCATCTACTCCGATCTCGCCGCAGCGCTCAAGCCGCGCTGGTTCGTCCTCGGCACACGTGGCGCGCTCACGGGCGAATGGCGCCGCGAGGCTGTCCTGTCGCGCAACGCCATCGGCACCCTGGACGAGGATCTCCTCGCCCCCGCCGATGCCCCGCCTCGAATCAAGAAGCACTCCCCCGAGGGCGACGTCACCGATCTCGCCTTCCGAGAGACCGAGCCCCACCCCTTCCACGCTGATCTGTCCCTCTGGCTGCAGTTCGGTATCGCACCCCGGGTCCGAGGTGAGCAGTCTCGTCGCGTCATCGCCATGCTCGAGGCGGCCGAGGAGTCTGCACGCATGGGCGGACTCCCGGTGAAGCCATCATGATGCCCACGAGATGGGGGCTGCTCGGGGCAGGCTGGATCTCCCGGCGTGCCATCGCGCCCGCGATGCACAGCGCCCACGGGACGACCCTCGAGGTGGTCGCGGCTCGGGATCGTGGCCGGGCTGCGTCCTTGAGCCCGCGCCGAGCAGCCGTGGACGACTACGCCTCTGTCATCAGCGATCCGGGGATCGATGCCGTCTACATCGCCCTCTCCAACGACGGTCACCTGCCCTGGGCCGAGCGTGCGCTCGCCGCGGGCAAGGCGGTCCTGTGCGAAAAGCCCCTCGGCCGCACCGCCGGGGAG
>JBIIDD010000294.1:0-2674 GCA_044238565.1 Candidatus Nanopelagicales bacterium | reverse complement strand
ACGAAGGAGGATCCGTGGAGATCAAGATCGGCGTTCAGCAGACCGCGCGCGAGATCGTGCTCGAGTCGGACCAGGCACCCCAGGACATCGATGCCGCCGTACGCGCGGCCATCGCCGACGGCGGGATCCTCAGCCTCGAGGACGATAAGGGGCGGCGCGTCCTCGTGCCGGCCGATCGCATCGCCTACGTCGAGATCAGCCCCGCGACCTCTCGCCGCGTCGGCTTCGGCACCTGACCGACGCGAACCTAGGACGACAGGCCGAGGGCCTGCATTCGTCGCGCATGCTCGTCGGTGAGTCGTGACAGCATCGCACCCACGGCCGTGAGATCCATGCCCCCACCCTGCGCGCCGACCTCGCCGATCAGGAGCCCGGTCAGCGCCTCGCGCTCCGCGGCGACATGCTGCGCCTGGGAGAGCGCCTCGCCGACGAGACGGCGGCCCCACAGTGCGAGGCGACCTTCGACGCGCGGGTCGGCAGCGATGGCTGCCCGCACGCGATCGACAACGAAGGCCGACTGCCCGAGGTCCTCGCACACCTCGAGCACGAGGGCCTGAGTCTGCGGGTCGAGATATGCCGCGATTTCGCGATAGAAGTCGATGCCGATGCCGTCTCCCACATAGGCCTTGACGAGGCCTTCGAGCCAGTCGCTCGGCGCCGTCATCTCGTGGAAGCGCTCGAGCGGTGCCCGGAAGGGCTGCATCGCCGCTGCGGGGTCCGCACCGATCTCCACGAGGCGATCGCGCAGCCGCGAGAAGTGCCGGAATTCCGCTGCCGCCATCGCCGCCAGCTGGGCCTCGTCATCGATCGTGGGCGCAAGCGCGGCATCGGCGGCGAGTCGCTCGAATGCCATGAGCTCCCCGTAGGCGAGCACGCCGAGGAGATCGACGACGGCCGCGCGGTAGCCCTCATCGGTCATGAGCGCGTCGCCGTCGATCGATGCCATGGTCGAAGGTTAGTGCCCCGAGGGGTACCATGAACTCATCGCGTGAGCGATGCGGGCGCCCGGCCGGGCCCCCGAGGGGCGTGAGCCCCATCCGCCCCCGTGTGTGGCGCCCCTGATGAGGATCGGGTGCGGTGCCCGCGGAATTGCACTGGAGCACCTCCATGACCGATTCACCGTCCACCGACTCAACCGACTCCGAAACACCGACTGCAGTCACCCCGCCCATCCCGCCGACATTCGCCGAGCTCGGCGCATCGCCGGAGATCGTCGCCTCGTTGGCCGCAGCCGGCATCGAGCGGGCCTTCCCGATTCAGGCGATGACCCTCCCGCTCGCGCTCGAGGGCCGTGACCTCATCGGCCAGGCGAAGACCGGCACGGGCAAGACCCTGGGATTCGGCATCCCCCTCCTCCAGCGCGTCGAGCGCGACGACACTCCGGGAGCAGCGCCCCAGGCACTCGTGGTGGTTCCCACCCGCGAACTCTGCGTGCAGGTGGCCGGAGACCTCGAGCAAGCAGGCGCACGGCAACGAGCCCGAGTGCTCAGCGTCTACGGAGGTCGCTCCTACGAGCCGCAGATCGAGGCACTCACCACCGGAGTCGAGGTCGTCGTGGGCACGCCCGGACGCCTCATCGACCTGGTGCAGCGACGTGCACTCGACCTGTCGCGCGTGCGCGTCCTGGTCCTCGACGAGGCCGACGAGATGCTCGACATGGGCTTCCTCCCCGACGTGGAGCGCATCGTCGCCGCGTTGCCCGCCCAGCGGCAGACGATGCTCTTCTCCGCCACGATGCCCGGCCAGATCGTCGCCCTGGCACGGCGATACATGACGCAGCCGACCCATATCCGCGCTGCCGACCCGGGTGACGACCGCGCCACGGTCGACGCCATCGAGCAGCACGTGTGGCGCGCCCACCCCATGGACAAGGTCGAACTGCTCGCTCGCGTGCTCCAGGCCGATGGCCGGGGTCTCACGATGATCTTCACGCGCACCAAGCGCAAGGCCCAGAAGATCGCCGACGATCTCACCGAGCGCGGATTCGCCGTCGGCTCCGTCCATGGCGATCTCGGCCAGGGTGCACGTGAGCAGGCGCTGCGCGCCTTCCGCAACGGCAAGGTAGATGTGCTCGTCGCGACCGACGTCGCTGCACGAGGCATCGATGTCGACGGAGTGACTCACGTGATCAACTACGAGTGCCCCGATGATGAGAAGACCTACCTGCATCGCATCGGCCGCACGGGTCGAGCGGGAGCCAGCGGTGTCGCGGTGACCTTCGTTGACTGGGAGGACATCGCACGCTGGCAGATGATCGACAAGATCCTCGGGCTGCCCTTCAAGGATCCCCTCGAGACGTACTCCACGTCCGACCACGTTTACACCGGACTCGGCATCTCCCGTGACGTCACGGGGAGGCTCGCCAAGGACAAGCAGACGCGTGCGGGGCTCCAGGCCGAAGCGGTCGAGGACCTTGGCGAGACAGGCAAGCGCAAGCCCGCGGCCGCGCGTCCGCGCAGTGGGTCCACGCGCACGTCGTCGCGCAGCTCGGGCCGGGACGCAGGACGCGAGCGATCGAGTCGCCCCGCCGCGACTCCCGACGCATCCGCCGAAGGCGGTGCCAAGTCCAGTCGGCGCCGCAAGCGCACGAAGCGCGGTGGCGCACCCGCCCAGGGCGAGTAGCCCTAGGAGAGGTAGCCCCACTCACGCAGTGCGTCCACCAAGCCCGGTGACG
>JBIIDD010000295.1:0-2674 GCA_044238565.1 Candidatus Nanopelagicales bacterium | reverse complement strand
CGCAGGTCGGTCATCCCCACGACGTGCGGGGACTCGGGCCCGGTGGCCACCTTTTGGTAGAGCCTCAGGGCATACGCCGCTGCCAGCACGATGCCCAGGGTTGCGATCACGGCGACGACGACGTAGCGGGAGAAGGCGCCCAGAAGCACGAGGAACTCTCCGACGAAGCTCGCTAGGCCAGGCAGTGCGATGGCCGACATCACCGCGAAGAGGAAGAAGCCCGCGAGGACCGGGGCGACCTTGTTGACGCCGCCGTACGTCGCGATCGCACTCGAGCCGCCCGCGCGCTGCATGAGGAAGCCGGCGGTGAGGAAGAGTGCGGCGGTCGACAGGCCGTGGCCGAGCATGTAGAGCGTCGATCCGGACATCGACCACGTGGTGAAGACGAAGATGCCCAGGGCGATGAATCCGAAGTGCGACATGGAGCTGTAGGCGAAGAGCCGCTTCATGTCGGTTTGACCCAGAGCGACGAGCGCGCCGTAGATGATGCCGATGACGGCGAGCGCGATCACCAGTGGTGCGTAGAACTCCGAAGCCGACGGAAAGATCGGAAGGAGGTAGCGGATCATGCCGAAGGTGCCGACCTTGTCGAGGACGCCGATGAGCAGCACCGCGGTCGCGGGCGTCGACTCCTTGGCAGCGTCAGGCAGCCAGGTGTGGAAGGGCCACAGCGGCGCCTTGATCGCGAAGGCGATGAAGAAGCCGAGGAAGAGGATCTTCTGCGTCGTCGGGTCGATGTCGAGCCCCACGAGCGCTGCGAAGTCGAATGTCCCCTGCCCGAGCTGCTGCGCCGAGACGACGTACAGGCCGATGAGCGCGGCGAGCATGAGCAGACCGCCGACGAGGCTGTAGATGAGGAACTTCACCGCCGCGTACGACCTGTTGGGTCCGCCGTAGCGACCGATGAGGAAGTAGATCGGGATGAGCATGACCTCGAACAGGACGTAGAAGAGGAAGACGTCGGTGGCGGCGAAGACGCCGATCATCAGGGTCTCGAGGACGAGGATGAGGGCGAAGTATCCCTTGACGCTGCGGCCGTCCTCCACGTCGTTCCACCCGGCCAGGATCGTGACCGGCACGAGGGTCGTCGCCAGGGCGACGAGGACAAGTCCAATGCCATCGACGCCGACGCTGTAGGAGATTCCGAAGGCGGGAATCCACGGGTAGCTCTCGACGAACTGGAACGCCGCAGTCGAGTCCGCGTCGAACTGCAGTCCCATGACCACGGTGAAGACCAGTGCGGCCAGCGAGAAGACGAAAGCGGTCTGCTTGATGAGCCGGACGTTGTCGCGCGGCAGGACCATGAGCACCAGGGCACCCACGAGCGGGATGACGCCCAGGATGGTGAGCCAGGGGATCGTCGTCATGGGAGCCTCACCACTGCGAGCACGACCACCACGAGGACGGCACCACCGACCATCGCGAGCGCATAGGAGCGAGCGAACCCTGTCTGCCAACGACGCAGACGCTCACCGGAGCCGCCGACGAAGGCTGCGAGGCCGTTGACGACACCGTCGATCCCGCGGTTGTCGATGCCGATGAAGGCGCGCGAGACGCTGTAGGTGGGCTGGACGACGAGGACGTCGTTGATGGCATCGTCGTACATGCTGTTGCGGGCCGCCTTCGTGAGGATGTTGACGTCCTGGGGCGCTTCCACCGGCACGTCCTTGCGGTACATCCCGACGGCGATGGCGACACCGATGAGGACGACGATCAGGGTGGCGATCTCGAGGATGATCACCGGGAAGGGCAACGGAGTCTGCTCGAGGCCCGTCACCGGCGTCAGCCAGTCGATGATGTCGCCCCAGAAGAGGAGTGCGGCTCCGGTGAACATCGAGCCGACGGCCAGGATGATCAACGGGATCGTCATCACCGGCTTGGACTCGTGCGGGTGCGCGTCGTCGGGCCAGCGAGGCTTGCCGAAGAAGGTCATGATCACCATGCGCGTCATGTAGAAGCCGGTGATGCCCGCCGCGATGATGGCGCAGACGCCGACGAAGACATTGACCTCGAACGCCGCGTGGATGATGTCGTCCTTCGACCAGAAGCCGGAGAACGGCGGGATGCCGATGATGGCGAGGTAGGCCGCCATGAAGGTGAGCCAGGTGATGACCATGACCGTGCGCAGGGCTCCGAAGCGGCGCATGTCCTGCTCGTCGTTCATCCCATGGATGACCGAGCCGGCACCGAGGAAGAGGTTGGCCTTGAAGACACCGTGCGTCAGCAGGTGGAAGATCGCGAAGACGTAGCCCACGGGGCCGAGGCCGGCTGCGAGCACCATGTAGCCGATCTGGCTCATCGTCGAACCGGCCAGCGACTTCTTGATGTCATCCTTGGCGGATCCGATGAAGGCGCCGAGGAACATCGTGATCACGCCGATGACCATCACCGCGGTGAGGGCGAAGACAGTGCCGTCGTAGATCGCGCCGCTTCGGACGATGAGGTAGACGCCCGCGGTGACCATCGTGGCCGCGTGGATGAGGGCCGACACCGGTGTGGGGCCCTCCATCGCGTCGAGCAGCCACGCCTGGAGCGGGAACTGCGCCGACTTGCCGCAGGCCGCCAGAAGGAGGAGAAGGCCGATCCAGGTGAGCGTGGACTCGCCCGCCTCGCCGGCCATCGCGAAGACCTCGTCGAAGACCACGGTGCCGAAGGTGACGAAGATCAGCATGAT
>JBIIDD010000296.1:0-2674 GCA_044238565.1 Candidatus Nanopelagicales bacterium | reverse complement strand
GCGGTGCTGGCGAGCATCGCCTTCTTCGTCGCACTGGGATTCGGCATCGTCATTCCGTCCATCCCGATCTACGCCGAATCCTTCGGTGTCTCTGCCTTTGCCGCCTCGGCGGTCATCTCGGCGTTCGCCCTCATGCGCTTCGTCTCATCGCCCTTCGCCGGCGCGTGGACCAATCGCTTCGGCGAGCGCAGCGTCCTGGCGATCGGCCTCGGGATCGTGGCCGTGTCGAGCTTCTTCGCCGGCCTCGCGCAGAGCTATGCGCAGTTGCTCGTGCTGCGAGGGATCGGCGGCATCGGCTCGGCGATGTTCACCGTGTCAGCGATGGCGCTGCTCCTGCGGGTCGTGGAGGCCGACCAGCGAGGTCGGGCGTCGGCTGCCTGGCAGGGCGGCTTCCTCGTCGGAGGCATCGCGGGCCCGGCCATCGGCGGGATCCTGCTCGCCGTCTCGATCCGCGCACCCTTCTTCTTCTACGCAGGGACACTCGCGGTGGCGACGGTCATCGCCCTGGTCTTCCTCTCCCCCGCCCGACTCGCAGCTCGCGAGGCCGTCGTCGAGGCTTCGGACACCCCAGCTGAGAGCGACGAGCCAGAGGGCGCGGCGGCTCCGCGGGCCGGGGGCTGGGCCGAGCTACGCGAGGCGCTCGGCAACGGCGCCTACCGCGCCGCACTCGCCGTCAACCTCGCGACCGGGTTGACCGCATTCGGACTGCGCTCAGCGCTGATCCCCCTCTTCGTCATCGAGGGGCTCAAGCAGGGGCCGAGCCTGTCGGGCTGGGCCTTCCTCGTCGCGGCAGCGGTGCAGGCGGTCTTCCTTCTGCCCGCCGGTCGGCTCACCGACCTGCGTGGCCGCCGCCCCGCGATGATCATCGGCAGCATCGCCACGGTCGTCGGCATGCTCATGCTCGTGGTGGACGACTTGGCGACCGGTTCGCTCTCCGTTGCGCTGGTCATCTTCTTCGCGAGCATGGTGGTCACGTCGATCGGGACGGCGTTCCTCGGCTCCGCACCGTCAGCGGTCGTCGGCGACATCATGGGCGGTCGCCAGGGCGGAAGCGTGGTGGCGACGTTCCAGATGGTCTCGGACTTCGGCGCCGTCGTCGGTCCGCTCCTGGGCGGACTCCTGCTCGACCTCTTTGGCTTCGAGTGGGCTTTCGCGGTGGGGGCAGCTGTGGCCGCAGTCGCCCTGGTCTTCACGCTGCTCATGCCCGAGACCCTGCGCCGACCCGCCGCGACCTGACCTCACGTCGAGTGTGCAGTTGTGCGCACGACATCAGCCCATTCACGGCGCACTACTGCACACTCGCGCGGACGTGGGCCGCAGGAGCGTCGATAACCGGGACGTTCGCGCGCTGCGACCTAGTCGGGGAATCCGGGCGCGGTACGGCGCCACGGCCGCTCGCGCTGCACCCACGCGGCAATCGACAGCAGCAGGGATTCGCGCCCACGGCGGGCGACCACCTGAGCGGCAACCGGTGTGCCCGCCTGCGGATGGACTCCCATGGGGATGACGATGCCCGGCATCCCCGCGACATTCCACGGGGCGGCGAACGGCGCGTAGCGGATATTGGCCAGCATCGTCGACGCCCATCCGCCACTGAACCAGCGGCGTGCATTGATCGGCGGCTGAGCGAGCGCGGGTGTGACGAGTACGTCGTACTCGCGGAGGAAGTCATCGGCGTGACGGATCCACGACTCGCGCAGTCGCTCGTCCATGAGCGGCGTGCGACGCACCCACCGACCCAGCATCGCGTGACGCCGCACGCGCGGCTCCAGGCGCGACGAATCGAGCTCGTCTGCATCGGCTGCGGTGCCTGCGAACCAGCGTGCGAGTCCTGCGATCGCCGCTGCATTGCCCGCGGCATCGGTGGCTGACACGGGCTCCGCGTGGCGTACGTCGTGCCCAGCGCCGCGCAGCATCGACCCCAGGCGATCAGCGGCCGCGGCCCACGCGGGATCGACGGCCACGCCCGCAACGGGCGCGCGGAAAGACACCGCGACGTGGAGGCGATCCTCCATCGGCGCGATCTGCGCCAGTGCCGGGTCACCCGCCATGACGGAGAGAAGTAGGGCGGCGTCCTCGGCGGTCGTGGCCAGTGCGCCGTTCTCGCTCATGGAGTACCAGTCAGTCGCACCGAGATGCGCGGGCACGACTCCCAGACCCGGCTTGATGCCGACGAGCCCCGTGCATGCGGCGGGAATGCGCACACTGCCCATCCCGTCGTTGCCGTGGGCGACGGGCACCATGCCGGCGGCCACGGCCGCGGCAGAGCCTCCACTGGATCCACCCGGAGTGCGCGCGAGATCCCAGGGATTGCGCGTGATGCCATGGACGGAGTCGGTCGCGCCGAAGACGCAGAGCTCCGGCACGCGGGTGAGCCCCACGACGACGCCACCCGCGGCGCGGATGCGCTCGACGACCGGATGGTCAACCGGCTGCGGTGCATCGGGTGTCGCGGCCGACCCCACGCGCATCGGCTCCCCAGCGACGGGCACGTTGTCCTTGATGGCGATCGGCACGCCCGCGAGCGGCAGGGATCCGCGATCCGAGCGAGTGTCGACCTCAGCGGCTTCAGCGAGCGCCCGCTCGGACCGCACGACCTGGAAGGCGGCGACGTCATCGTCGTAGGAGCGGATGCGCGCGAGCGACTCGGTGACGGCATCGACAGCGGTACGCC
>JBIIDD010000293.1:0-2676 GCA_044238565.1 Candidatus Nanopelagicales bacterium | reverse complement strand
GCGCTGATGAAGCTCGTCTCACCGCAGTAGCCGGAGTTGGCGTTCCACTGCAGCCGCGGGGCCATGTCGATCCCGCGCTGGTGCCAGACCGGTGCGGGGGCCGCCGCTGCGAGCCCGGGGGCCGATGTCCACGCGAGGGCAGCGATGACGGCGGCACACGCCAGGCGACGGATCATGCTCGGAGGCTACCTCTGGGGTGCGGCGCTGACGTCACGCGTGCGACAGGCGACGGCTCCAATAGGGCGCATCAGCCCATCGCTGCTCGGCCTGCCAGAAGGTCGAACGCGCCTGCAGGTGCTCATCGAGCACGACGCGGTAGTCCGCCTCCCAGCCCGCGCATGCCTGCGGGCCGCCATCGATCGCCAGCGCAGCATGGGCGGCCATGACGATCCCCGTGATGAGGCCCTGCGACGACAGCGGGTCGAAGGCGACGGCGGCATCACCCACTGCCAGCCAGTCATCGCCGACGATGGGCTCGCGGTAGGCCGTGCCCGCGGGATACGCGGAGACCTCCTGCGGCGCGGCGTCGACGTAGGACTGCATGTGATCGCTCTGCGCAAGCTGCTCGATCCAGAGGTCGCGGCGCTCGCCGATCACGAGATCGGCGTCGGTGAGCAGCGCGACGACGCGATCACCGCTGGGCACGGGCAGCGAGTACCACCAGCCGATGGCGCACGACTCGACGACGGTGACGCGCTCGGGTCTCGTGTCGCGCACGGTCGCGACGAGGGCGATCTGATCGTCGACGCGCACCTGGCGCGCGCCCCTGCGTGCGGCGATTGCTCCCGCGCGACCGGTCGCATCGATCACCCAATCGGGGGCCGGTCGCTCCGGGCGGCTGCCATCGATCGCCTCCGCTGCGTTGCCGGCAACGATCGTGACCCCGGCGGCGACGCACGCCTGGCGCAGGCGCGCATCGAGCACGGTGCGATCGACGTACCAGCCCGCACCCGCCCAGTGGGCCATGAAGTCGTGCCCCACGAGGTCGGCCGACCCCCACGCGGCGGTGGACCCGAAGCACTGCTGCTGACCGTCGAGCACGCCCGCGCCGAAAACGGACTCGAGCAGCTCGCCGCCACCGGCGGGCAGGGACTCACCCGTCCAGGGCGGGCGCCGACGACCTTCGTCGACCAGGGTTACGTGGTGCCCGCGTCGCGCGGCCGTGATGGCGAAGGCACAGCCGCTCGGGCCCGCGCCTGCGACGAGGATCGACGGCATCGCCTCAGCCGTTGAAGACGATGCCGCCGGGGTTGGCCCCGGCGTAGGCAAAGGGCTCCACCGTGCCCACGTCGCCCGACATCGTGATGCGGGCGATGAGATTGCGCAGTGGGTTGGTGAGGTAGAGCCGGTTGCGACTGTCGCAGGCCACGCCCATGATGCCGTGGACGTCGATGCCCTCGAGTTGCAGCGGCAGGCGCTTGCCGGTCGCGTCGTAGCGATAGACGGGCGGCGTCGACGTGTTCGCGTTGCACACCCACAGCTGCTGCCTGAGGTCAAACGCCATGAGACGCGGGCCCGGGATCCCGGTGATCCAGGACTTGCTGCGCACGGTCCCGTCGACGGGGTCGATCTGCCAGACGGTGCCGTCGGTCGCACTGCTGACGAGCAGCGTGGCGTCGACGGGATTCATCGTGATCCCGACGGGGCGGCGAAGACCCGATCCCTTGGGCACGAGGACCTTCACCTTGCCATCGCTGGTGACGACCGACACGGACCCGTCGTCGGCGAAGTCGGTGACGTAGAGAAGGTTGCCCCGGGCCATGTAGAGGCCCACTGCTACGCCCAGACCCGTGGCATAGGTCGTGACGTAGCCACGGGGGGAGACCTGGGCGATCGTGCCGTCGTCCATGCAGGCGACGTAGAGGTTGCCCGCCGAGTCGCGCGCCATCCCCTCGGGTCGGGCGAGCGGCTTGTTGACCCAGAACTCCGACTCATCTCCCTGGGCGGTGATGAGCCGCACGCTGTGGTCATCGGAGCAGCCGACGAAGAAGGGGAATGCCGGCAACTGCGGCATCGTGAAGTACGCGCCGTAGTCGAAGGCCGGCTCCTCCGCGAATCCCACCCCGGCCTCGACCTTCATGGTGGTGGGGAAGAACCCATCCCTCGGCCCGGGCATCTCCGTGACGACACCGAGCTTGTACCACTCGGTGACCATGGCGTTGATCGACACCTGCGACGTCGGACCTGCGACGAAACGCTCCCAGCCACGGCGCCGCGCGAAGGCCTCGCGTCGATCGGCGAGCGAGCGCGTGGCATCCATGACGACGGTGTAGTCCGCCTCGGAGAGGACCTGGTTGGGGATGCGCGCGGGCCAGAACGTCGGCGAGACGGGAGAGACCGCCTTCGTGTAGCCCGAGCGGCAACTCACCGAGTCGGAGTGCCAGGGCAGGCCCATCCACTGCCCGATGCTCCCCGGGCCGATATCCGACAGCGGGCCCGTGCGACTGAGTGCGATGTCCTGCGTCATCAGTGGGCCGTAGTCGGTGGTGTTGGGCTCCAGGGAGGTCCATCGCAGGCGCATGTCGCGCGTCCAGATCCAGGGGATGCGGGCGAGCCAGGTGAATTCGATGCCGGGGTGGAAGGCACCGCCGAGGCACGCACCGAGCGAAGCCCTGTCGAGAGCCGCGGGTCGCTCGCTCACGGGAAGGTCGGACAGGCGGGTCGCATCGGGCTCAG
>JBIIDD010000292.1:0-2677 GCA_044238565.1 Candidatus Nanopelagicales bacterium | reverse complement strand
TCACGGTCTACTCCGGCCGCTCCGAGGAGCTCGTGGGTCCGCTCTTCGCCCTCTTCACCGAGCAGACCGGCATCGCCGTCGAGGCGAGGTACGGCGACACCGCCGAGCTCGCCGCACAACTCATCGAGGAAGGCGATGCCAGCCCCGCGCAGGTCTACTTCGCGCAGGATGCCGGCGCACTCGGCGCCGTGGATGCGGCCGGCCTCTTCGCACCCTTGCCCGCATCGGTCGCGACGACGGTGCCCCAGGACTACCGCGCCGCCAGCGGCGACTGGACCGGCGTCACCGGGCGCGCACGCGTCATCGCCTACGACGCCGAGCAGGTTGCTGCTGCCGACGTGCCGCAGTCGATCTTCGAACTCACCGATCCGAAGTGGAAGGGCCAGGTCGCCATCGCGCCGACCAACGCGTCCTTCCAGGCCTTCGTCACGGCTATGCGCGTCTCGCAGGGCGATGAGGCGACCAAGGCTTGGCTCGAGGGCCTTGTCGCCAACGACGTGCAGAGCTATGAGAAGAACGGCCTCATCCTCGACGCAGTCGACACAGGGCAGGCGCAACTCGGCCTCATCAACCACTACTACTGGTACGAGAAGGCCGCCGAGATCGGCGCCGACGCCATGCGCGCGCAGATCGCCTTCACCAAGCCCGACGACCCGGGCAGCCTGGTCAATGTCGCCGGCGTCGGCATCCTCACGAGTGCTGCCGACAATCCCAACGCCGCGAAGTTCGTCGAGTGGCTGCTCACGCCGGAGACTCAAGAGTGGTTCGTCGCCAACACCTTCGAGTACCCGCTCGTGCCGTCGGTCGCCACTGTCGAGGGGCTTCCCGCTCTCGACACGCTGCGCGGACCCGACGTGGCTCTGGCGGAGTTGGCTGACCTGCCGGGCACCCTCGCGATGCTCGAGGACGTCGGCCTCATCTGATGTCCGTAGTCGCGGCGCCGACCCGCCGGGTCAACAGGGGGCGCCCCCCGCGCCTGCTGATCGCCGCGGGCGCGATCACTGCTGTCGTCGCGATCATCCCGCTCGTCTACCTCGTCGTCCGCGTGAGCGAGGCGGGGCTTGCGCGCATCATCGAGGTGCTCGTGCGCCCGCGCACGCTCGAAACGATCTTCACCTCCGTCAGCCTCGTGGTGGTGGTGGTGACGGCCTGCCTGCTCATCGGTATACCCACGGCGTGGCTCGTCGCGCGTTCCACGCTGCCGCTGCGCGGCATGTGGCTCGTGCTCGTTGCCCTGCCGCTGGCCATGCCCTCCTACGTCGCGGCGTACGCCTGGCTCGCCCAGTTCCCCGCGATGCACGGCTTCTGGGCTGCCGCGCTCATCCTCACGCTCGTGTCATTTCCCTACGTCGCGCTCCCCGTGACGGCTGCTTTCCGGTCGAGCGACCCAGCGCTCGAGGAGGTCGCACGCTCGCTCGGTCGCGGCCCTTTCCGCGCTTTCGCGACCACGACCCTGCCTCAGGCATGGCCGGCGGCAGCGGGAGGCGCTCTGCTCGTGGCCCTGTATGTGCTCTCCGACTTCGGCGCCGTCGCACTCCTGCGCGTCGACGCCTTCACCCGCGTGATCTATGCGTCCTACCGCGCGAGCTTCGACCGTGTGAGCGCAGCGGTGCTCGCGCTCGTGCTCGTGGGCCTCGCGGCCCTTCTCGTCTACGCCGAGCGGCGCGTGCGTGGGCGCACCCGGCGCTGGCGCGTCGCCACCGGCACGCAGCGCACGGCTGTGCCGGTCGTGCTCGGCCCCGGTGCCCGCGTCGGTGCACTCGCCTGGCTCACCGGCCTCACCGTGCTCGCCCTGGGCGTGCCCCTCGTCTCCCTCGTCCTGCGCATGCTGCAGGGCAGTCGTACGCCACTGAATGCCGTCGAGTTGTTGGCAGCAGCGGCCACCTCCCTCGGCGTCGCGCTCGCCGGCGCGATCCTCGCGGTGCTGCTCGCCCTGCCGGTCGGCATCATGGCGGCGCGCTATCGCACGCGCTCGGTCCGCGCGATCGAGACGGCCTCCTATACCGGCCATGCGCTGCCCGCGGTCGTCGTCGGACTCTCGCTGGTCTTCCTCACGCTCGCGGTCTTCCCCGCGGCGTACCAAACGATCGGGATCCTCGCCTTCGCCTACGCCGTGCTCTTCCTGCCCAAGGCGATTGGCGCGACGCGCAGTGCGACGGCCGCGGTGTCGCCTGTCCTGGAGCAGACGGCACGCACTCTCGGGCGCGGGCCACTGCGCGCGTGGGCTGAGACGACCTTCCGGCTCACTCTCCCCGGGATCGCGGCGGGCGGCCTGCTCGTGCTGCTCACCGCGATGAAGGAGTTGCCCGCGACGCTCATGCTGCGCCCCACCGGTCTCGACACCCTCGCCACGGAGCTGTGGAGTCGCACCGAGATCGCGGCGTACGGCGCGGCCGCCCCGTATGCGATTGCCCTCGTGGTCCTCGCCGCCGTCCCCGCATGGCTGCTCAGCCGTGCGATGACGCGCAGCGACGCCGATACGGTGGGGTCGTGACGAGCGTCGAGGTGCGCAGCCTCACCGCGGGCTATGGCGGCGACGCGGTGCTCGCCGACCTCGATCTCCTCGTGCCGTCGGGGGAGATGGCAGCGGTGCTCGGCCCGAGCGGCTCCGGCAAGACGACCCTGCTGCGCGTGCTCGCCGGATTCCTCAAGCCGTCCTCGGGCACCGTCCACTTCG
>JBIIDD010000021.1:0-9717 GCA_044238565.1 Candidatus Nanopelagicales bacterium | reverse complement strand
CGGGCGGCTCGATCTACGGCAGCAGCAGCAACGGCACGCGGGCGGCGTTCCTGCGCCCGGCCAACATCTCCCCCGTGCCCGGGCTCTACCTCGTCGGGGGCTCATCGCACCCCGGCGGCGGCCTGCCGCTCGTCGGCATCAGCGCCGAGATCGTCGCCGAGGCGATCGGCCGGGCCTAGCGGGTGCTCCACGAGGCGCATCCGGCTAGGCATGCCGCCGGTGCCCAATGCCCCTAGGCTCAAGGGGTGACATCGCCGCTCGACGCCGACGACCTGCGCCCTCGCGTGCAGAAGGCCGTCGATGATTTCATCGCGGCGCAGCGCTACATCCTCGACGGCGTCAGCGACGACCTCGATCCCCTCGTGGAGGCCGTCAGCGACCTCCTCAGCGGCGGCAAGCGCCTGCGTCCCGCCTTCTGCTGGTGGGGCTACCGCGGGGCCGGCGGCGCTGACACCGAGGAGGCCCTGCGCGCAGCCGCGGCACTGGAGTTCCTCCAGGCGTGCGCCCTCATCCACGACGACGTCATGGACGGCTCCGACACCCGACGCGGCATGCCCTCGGCCCATCATCGCTTCGCCATGCTGCACCGCGGATCCGAATGGCTGGGCTCACCCGAGGCCTTCGGTGTCGGCGCAGCGATCCTGCTCGGCGACCTGTGCCTGTCCTGGGCCGACGAGCTCCTGCTCACGAGCGGCGTACCCGCCGAGCAACTCAATGCCGCCAAGCGCGTGTACGACGAGATGCGCACCGAGCTCATGGCCGGGCAGTACCTCGACCTGCTCGAGCAGGCACGCGGTGGTGGCTCGGTGGAGCGCGCGATGCGCGTCGTGCGCTTCAAGTCCGCGAAGTACACGATCGAACGCCCCCTGCACATGGGTGCCGCGCTCGCCGGCGGAGACGCGGATGTCATGGCGGCGTACACCGGCTATGGCCTGCCCCTCGGCGAGGCCTTCCAGCTCCGCGACGACGTCCTCGGCGTCTTCGGCGACCCCTCCGAGACGGGCAAGCCCGCGGGCGATGACCTGCGCGAGGGCAAGCGCACCGTGCTCATCGCCACCGCGATGGATCGCGCCACCCCCGCCCAGGCCGCGCAGATCCGTCGCCATCTCGGCGACCCAGGCTTGGACGCCACCGGCGTCGCCCTCCTGCGCGAGGTGATCTCCGACACCGGCGCGCTCGACCACGCCGAGCAGCTCATCACCTCACTCACCGACCAGGCTCTCGCCTCCCTCGACTCGGTCCCCCTGCAGTCCCCCGCGCCCGAGGTGCTCACCGGCCTCGCCTACGCCGCCACTCGAAGGAGCGTCTGATGCCCCGCACCGTGACCGGACCCACCGATCGCGTCATCGTCGTCGGCGCAGGCCTCGGCGGACTCTCAGCGGCTATGCGCCTCGCCGGCGCCGGGCGCGAGGTCACCGTCGTGGAGCGTGAGGACGTCCCCGGCGGTCGCGCGGGCCGAATCGAGCTCGACTCCGCGTCGGGCACCTTCCACATCGACACCGGCCCGACCGTGCTGACGATGCCCGACCTCATCGCCGATGCCTTCGACAGTGTCGGCGAGGACATGGCCGACTGGCTCGAGCTCACGCCCGTCGAGCCGCTCTACCGCGCCTTCTATCCCGACGGCTCGCGACTCGACGTGCACGCCGACGTCGATGCGATGGCCGAGGAGATCCGCACCGTCATCGGTCCGGAGGAGGCCGCGGGATATCGCCGCTACGTCGACTTCGTCTCGCAGCTCTACCGCTACGAGATGACCGACTTCATCGATCGCAATATCGATTCCCCCTTCGACCTGCTCACACCCAACCTCGCCCGCCTCGTCGCGATCGGCGGCTTCCGCAAGCTCGCACCCCGCGTGCGCGAGTTCCTGCGCGACCCTCGCACCGAGCGCGTCTTCTCCTTCCAGGCGATGTACGCCGGCCTCTCCCCCTACGACGCTCTCGCGATCTACGCCGTCATCGCCTACATGGACTCCGTCGCCGGGGTCTACTTCCCCAAGGGCGGCATGCATGCCGTGCCCCAGGCGATGGCGGCCGCCGCGGAGAAGCACGGGGTGCAGTTCCGCTACGGCACCGAGGTCACTCGCGTCGAGACGCGCGGCCAGCGCGCCGTCGCCGTGCACACGGCCGATGGAGAGCGCCTCGAGGCCGACGTCATCGTGCTCAATCCCGACCTGCCCGTGGCCTACCGCGATCTGCTCGGTCGCTCCCCCTGGAGTATCCGCCGACTCGACTACTCCCCCTCCTGCTTCCTGCTTCTCGCTGGTTCGTCGGCGTCGTACTCCCAGATCGCGCACCACAACATCCACTTCGGCAGGTCCTGGAAGGGCGTCTTCCGCGAGCTCATCGATGAGCAGCGACTCATGAGCGACCCCAGCCTGCTCGTCACCAATCCCTCGCACTCCGACCCGAGCCTTGCCCCCGACGGCAAGGAGATCTACTACGTGCTCTTCCCCACACCCAATCTCGACGCGCCCATCGACTGGCGCACCGAGGGCCCGCGCTACCGCGACGAGGTGGTGCGCGTCCTCGAGGAGCGGGGCTACCGCGGCTTCGGCGACGCCATCGAGGTTGAAGCGACCACGACCCCGCTGGACTGGGAGCAGCGCGGCATGGAGCGCGGCGCGCCGTTCGCCGCCTCGCACTCCTTCCTGCAGACCGGGCCCTTCCGCCCGCGCAACATCTGGGGCGAGAACGTCGTCTTCACCGGATCGGGCACCCAACCCGGGGTGGGCGTGCCGATGGTCCTCGTCTCGGGCCGGCTCGCCGCCGAGCGCATCCTCGGCAAGGACCCGCTCTACCGCTCCCGCGCCCTGCGCTGACACCGCCTCGCCCCGGTGACGCCTACGCTGGCGTCGTGACCACCTGGGATGTGCGCCTTCTCGCGCGCTATGCCCTTCCCGGGTTCGTCGGCTCGCTCATCCTCGCCGTGGGCGCCCTGGGCGTGGGCTGGCTTCCCCTCACCGGCGGGCTCTTCGACGTCGTCGGAGCCGAGGCACTCCGCGGAACCACCGCCGGACTGCTGCTCTCGCGCGCGTTCGTCTTCGTGGGCGTTGCCCTGCTCCTCCAGGCGTGGCTCATCCTCGGCCACGACCTGTTGGCGGATTCGGATGACCCGCACAGCCTCCGCAGCGTCGATCCCCGCATGCTCGTGACGGTGCTCGTCGCGTGGGTCGCACCGCTCGTGCTCGCTCCACCGCTCTTCAGTCGCGACGTCTACTCCTACTTCGCGCAAGGCCGCGTGGTGACCTCGGGCCAAGATCCCTACGAGACCGGTGTCGCCGTCGTCGATGGATGGTTCGAGGACGGCGTCGACCCGATGTGGGCAGAGACACCGACTCCCTACGGGCCCTTCTGGCTCCTCTTCGCGCGCGGGGTCGCCAACTTCACCCCGGAGCAGCCGGCACTCGCAGCCCTGATCTTCCGTCTCGCCGCACTCGCGGGGCTCGTCCTGCTTGCTATCTACCTCCCCCGTCTCGCCTTCACCCACGGCATCAATCCAGCACCGGCCCTGTGGCTCGGCGTACTCAATCCCCTCGTCGTCATGCACGTCGTGTCCGGTGCGCACAATGACGCGCTCATGATCGGGCTCATCGTCATGGGCTTCGCTCTGGCCGTGGAGAACACACGTCGATGGTCACCTGCCCTCGCCGTGATCGCCATCGCACTCGCGGCGGCCGTCAAGCCAATCGCCCTGCTGGCGCTGCCCTTCGTCGGGCTGATCTGGGCGGGCCTGACCTCGGGTTGGGGTGCGCGGATACGCGCGTGGATCCTCGCCCTGCTCATCACCATCGCGGTCTTCGCCGTGGCGAGTGTCCTCGCGGGAGTCGGGCCCGGGTGGATCGCAGCCCTCGGCACCCCCGGTGAGGTGCGGACCTGGCTCTCGCCGGCGACGGCCCTCGGCATGCTCCTCGGGATGGCGACCACCGCCACGGGACTCACCATCGACGACGCGCTCGTCGTCACGATCACACGCACCATCGGCACCGTGGCAGCACTTGCCATCGTGGCGTGGCTGATCCTGCGCCCCGAGGGGCGCAGCCCGGTGCGCGGTGCGGCACTTGCCTTCCTCACCGTCATCCTGCTCGGCCCGGTCATCCAGCCGTGGTACCTCCTATGGATCCTTCCCCTCTTCGCCGCGACGGGCCTTGGCCCCACCCAACTGCGCATCGCGATCCTCACGATCGCGGGCTTCTCCCTGCATGGCATGGCCGAGTCCAGCTCCACATCGGACAACCTCTTCGAGTTCAGCGATGGCCTCGCCATCGTGGCCGCCTTCATCGTGGTCGGGCTCGTCCTGCTCGTCAGTCCTCGCGAGAGGCGTCTCGTGCTGGGCGGACCCCTCGCTCACGGCATGCTGCCCGACGACCCGGGCGAGCGGGCCCGTGCCGAGGCATCCGTCTTCCGTGGCAGGATCGCCACCCGTGAATGAGTGGGATGCGGCCGGGATCGTCGATCCGTCGCTGCGCGCGTCCTACGAGAGGTGCAAGCGGCTCAATGCCGAGCACGGCAAGACCTACTACCTCGCCACGCTTCTCCTGCCACCGCGCAAGCGGCCCTATGTGCATGCGCTCTATGGCTTCGCCCGCTACGCCGACGAGATCGTGGATGATCTCTCCTCGACCCTCTCCGACGCCGAGAAGGCCGACTGGCTCGGACGCTGGGGCGACGAGATCCTCGCCGATATCCGCCGCGGTCGGTCCCGCGATCCCGTCGGGCGTGCACTCGTCGACACGGTGCGCACCTGGGATATCCCCGTCGAGCACTTCGAGGCCTTCCTGCACTCCATGCGCATGGATCTCACCGTCACGGACTATGCGACGTACGACGCCCTCTACGAATACGTCTACGGAAGCGCCGCGGTCATCGGCCTGCAGATGGTGCCGATCCTCGAGCCCAGCTCCCCGGAGGCCTACGCGCGCGCCCAGGACTTGGGCGTGGCCTTCCAACTCGCCAACTTCATCCGCGACGTCGGCGAGGATCTCCAGCGCGGACGCGTCTACCTTCCGCTCGAGGAGTTGGCCCAGCACGGAGTGACCCGCGAGGTCCTCGAGCGCCGGGTGGCGACCCCCGCCGTCAAGGCCGCCCTCGCGGAGCAGGTCGCGCGCGTGCGGTCACTCGAGGAGAGCTCCCGGCCGGGGATCGCCATGCTCTCCCCCGACTCGCAGCCGTGCATCGAGGCCGCTCGCATCCTCTACTGCGGCATCGTCGATGAGGTGGAGCGCATCGACTACGAGGTCTTCGATCAGCGCGCGACGGTGCCGCTACGCCGTCGGCTCGCGGTGGCCGGGCCCGCCTGGGTCCGCGCCCGCCGCGCTCGCCGGCGCAGCGTTGCCCGACGAAGCACTGCCGCCTGACGACTCGCTGCTGGCCCTCCGACGCGCGGACCAGCTCCGCCAGATGGGCGGGCCTGACATCGGCTCGCGCTGCACGCCGCGACGCCCCCAGTAGACCCACAGTGCCATCGCGAGCAGGCAGAGCGAGAAGCCCATGAGCAGGTCCTCGAAGGGCTGGTAGGCGATACGTCCACTGCCGATAAAGGGTGGCGGGCCGGAGTCGGGCTGATAGCCCACGATCATGGAGTCGGAATAGCGGAAGACCTGCAGCCGGGTGAGCACGCCATTGGTGAGGAGCTGGAAGAAGAGCACGATGGCGTAGGCCACCCAGAATCCCCGGCGTGTGACCAGGCGGGTGCGCAGGATGAGCACATCGGTGACGATTGCCGCAACGACGACGGCGATGCCGATCTGCGTGTAGGTCATCGCACATCACCACCCTGCGTCTCAGCCGGGGCCTCGTCGCCCAGAGGCCAGCCCTTCACCGCGCGCACCGCTTCAAGACTCAGGATGGAGGCGAGGGGGACGACGACAAAGAAGATGAGCTCCTCGACGGGGATGATGCCGAAGAGCTCCACGCCGACAGTGCGATCAGGGTCGAAGCTCCAGTGCCCGGTCGCGATCGCCCAGACATCCCAGATGACGAAGAGCGTGAAGGGAATCGCCAGGGCCAGCAGCAGCCGCTTCCATCTGCGCAGGACACGCGTGCGCAGGGCGATCTCAAGCCACGCCGACCCGACGAAGATGAAGAGCAGTACTCCGAGGTAAGTGAGGCGCTCGGCTTCCATCACGCCCCCGACATCAGCTTGGCGTGGTCCCACGACACGGTGCGCTCGGGCACGAGTCGCATGGCGACCTGCTTGACGGCGGTGGGCCGGTAGGCCTCCATCGCGGCGGGCACGTGCTCGGGGTCCAGACCCTCGTACTTCACCAGGAGGGCAGCGGCGATCTCGCAGATGACGTCGATGTCCTCGCTCAGTTCGAGTCGGCCAGAGATCTGCACTCCACGCAGCTCGGCGTACCGATCACCGTCTTCGACGAGAGTCGCCACGCGCGGATCGCGGCGCACATTGGCGACCTTCTGCGACTTGGCGTAAGTACGCATCCACACATCGCCGTCGCGCAGCACGAACCACATGGCGATGGGGTCGGGCACCCCATCCGGGCCAATCGTGGTGAGGATCATCGTGCGCGCGCTCCCGAGGAACGCGCGAATCTCATCGTCGCCCATGGCGATCTCATCGCGTCGGCTCACCTGCCCATCCTGCCCATCAAGCCCCAGGCCTGCCACGCCGGATCCGCGCATCCCCTTCTGGGGCATCCCCCCGACCTAGACTCGAGCCACCATGGAGTCCCCGACCGGCCAGGCCCAGCCCGCCCGAGGCGGCGCCGCCGCCTCCCCGGGCTCCGGCGCGCCTCCGGATCCCCTCATCGGCACCCTCGTGGACGGCCGCTACCAGGTCGTGGGGCGCATCGCGCGAGGCGGCATGGCCACCGTCTACGAGGCCATCGACACCCGCCTGGACCGCACCGTCGCACTCAAGATGATGAGCGCCGCCCTAGCCGAGGACCCCGGCTTCGTCACCCGATTCCGCCGTGAGGCCCGCGCCGCAGCGCAGCTCAGCCACCCCCATGTCGTCGGCGTCTTCGATCAGGGGGAGGCGGCCGGGATCCCCTACCTCGCCATGGAGTACGTCCCCGGGCGCACCCTGCGCGATGTCCTGCGCGACTACGGCGCCCTCACGCCCGAGCAGGCCCTCACCATCCTCGATCCCGTGCTCGAGGCCCTCTCCGCCGCACACGACGCGGGCTTCGTCCATCGCGACATCAAGCCAGAGAACATCCTCATCTCCGATGACGGTCGCGTGAAGGTGACCGACTTCGGCCTTGCTCGCGCCGTCACCAACAACACCACCGCCACGCAGGGCATGATCATCGGCACCGTCGCATACCTCAGCCCCGAGCATGTCGAGCGCGGTGATGCCGATGCGCGATCCGATGTCTACGGCGCTGGCATCTGCCTCTTCGAGATGGTGACCGGGCAGGTGCCCTTCGCTGCCGACAGCCCCATCACGGTCGCCTACCAGCATGTGAACGCCGACGTCCCGACGCCGTCGTCTCTGCGGCCCACCATCCCCCCGGACGTCGATGCCCTCGTCGCCACCGCGACGCGTCGCGATCCCGACCTGCGCTATCCCGACTGCCGGGCTTTCCTTGCCGACGTCCGACGAGTGCGCCGCACCCTGCCGCCCCCGCAGCCCCTGAGCAAGGACACCCAGGACACACTCATCGTCCCCGCGGGCATGGCCGCCGGTGGCGACGCTCCCCCGCCCGCCGTGACGGTGCGGCCCGCGACCGCAGCCGCTGCATCCTCGAAGCCTCAGGCACCACGCCGCCGACGTGGTCGCGGGTGGCTTGTCGCCATCATCCTTCTCCTCCTTGCCGTGGGCGGTGCGGCGTTCGCCGGGTGGTATCTCGCCGCTGGGCCGGGCAAGCAGGTGAGCGTGCCCGGCGTCATCGGCATGGACCAGACCGCTGCGGCTGCCGCGCTCCAGCAGGTCGGCCTGCGCCTCGAGGTCGGTGGCGAGGAGTACAGCGAGACGGTGGCCACCGGCCTCGTGCTGTCGAGCGATCCCGAGCCAGGCGCGAGCACGGCCGCCGACTCGATCGTCACCGTCGTGCTGTCCAAGGGCCCCGAGCGGTACGCCGTACCCGATGTCAGGGGGAAACCGCTGGCCGAGGCCGAGGCGACGATCGTCGAGGCCAACCTCGCAGTGGGTGTCATCACCGAGGACTGGGATCCGCAGATCCCCGAGGGGTCCGTGGCCACCGCCGACCCGCCTGTCGGAGACGAGCTGAAGCCCGGCTCGCTGGTCAACCTCGTCGTCTCCAAGGGCCCCAAGCCGGTGAAGCTGCCCAACCTCGCCGGCGTCGACGTCGCAGAGGCCCAGGCGCAGCTCCAGGCAGCGGGGCTCGTCGTGACCACCACCGAGGAGTTCTCCACCGAATTCCCAGAAGGTCAGGTGGTGTCGAGCTCCCCCGCCAAGGGCGAGCGCGTGCCCTTCGGCAGCACCGTCCAACTCGTCGTCTCGAAGGGCCCGCCCCCGGTGGAGGTGCCCTACCTCATCGATATGCCCAAGGACGACGCCGTCTTCCTGCTGCAGAGCCTGGGACTCAATGTCGAGGTCAACGAGCCGCCCTTCACGCCGCTCGACCGCGTCATCTCGCAGGACCCCGCCGCCGGCACGATGATCCCCGCCGGCAGCACGGTGACGATCACCATCATCTAGCTCGACGACGTGCCTAGAGCAGTGCGCCCTCATGCTCGAGGAGGAGCACCTTGAGATCAGGGCCGAATCCGTAGGCGCTGATCGTGCCATCCGTGTGGATGATGCGATGGCAGGGCACGAACGGCGCCACATGGTTGAGCGCGCACGCCGTACCCGCAGCGCGCACGGCTCTGGGGTTGCCCGACATGCGCGCGAGGTCGGCGTAGCTCACCGTGGTGCCGCCCTTGACGCGCCGCATCGCCTGCCACGCGGACTGCTGGAAGTCGCCCCCGGGCTGGTCGACGGGGACCTCGAGGATTGCGTCCACGTCGCCATCCACCCAATCGCGCACCGCGTCGGTCACGCCCGGTATCTGACGCACCCTGCGAGCCGAGGAGATGTCCACGTGGGCGATATCGGTCTCACGCGGCTCGCCGAACCAGGATGCGATGACGATGCCGTCTTCATCGGCGACGACGCCGATCGGTCGCCACGGGGTGCGCACCGAGGTGATGACGAGTGGGGAGTAGCGCCAGGACCGCGCGACGCCGCCCACCTTCCGCGATGTCACGACGCCATCTCCCTGGGGGCCAGGCCCGTCTCCTGACGCACCAGCCGCCGCAGGTGACGCTCGCTCACGTGGAGCCGCGCGGCAGTCTCGGAGACCGAGACACCCAGCCGGAGAAAGCCGAGGGCGCGCCGGACGGTGTCGGTGCGGAAGGCCTCCTGCGGGTGCACGTCGTCCGGGCGGCAGCGCTTGCACGGTCGATAGCCCGCCGCAAGCGCGGAGTCCAGGTCGACCACCCAGTCGATGTTCTCCGGCCGCGGCGCCCGGCTGGCGCAGCCCACGCGACAGACGATCCCCGTCGTGCGTACGGCGTACAGGGCGCTCATGGGCTCATCCTGCCGGGCGGAAGACGGCAGCGCTAGGGAGCCACCGGACAGGTAATTCGCGGCGCGAGACCACCACCGCCGCCGTGCCCGACAACCAGCGACAATGTCCCCGAATGGGCTGCCATTTCAGGGACGAACGGCGATTCCGGCGACCAATTCAGGGACATCTGGTCAGGGACATCTGGACCGATGGGGCAAGCGCCGGAATGACCTCAG
>JBIIDD010000291.1:0-2691 GCA_044238565.1 Candidatus Nanopelagicales bacterium | reverse complement strand
ATCAGTGCGGCGCGCCCCTCCGCCCGGGCTCGGGTGAAGGCGTCGGCGAGGGCGGTCATCGTCCTTCGGCCGCCTCGTCGATGGCGGGCAGGCCGAACCACCGTGCCGCGGTGGCGACGTCCTTGTCGCCGCGGCCGGAGAGGTTGACGAGGATCACGGCATCGGGACCGAGCTCGCGCCCGAGGCGCATGGTGCCGGCCAGGGCGTGGGCCGTCTCGATGGCCGGGATGATCCCCTCGGTGCGGCACAGGCGCTCGAAGGCGTCCATGGCCTCGGCGTCGGTGACGGGTGCGTACTGCGCGCGGCCGGTGTCATGGAGCCAGGCATGCTCGGGACCCACCCCCGGGTAGTCGAGCCCCGCGCTGATGGAGTGCGACGGCACGGTCTGCCCCCACTCGTCCTGCATGACGTAGGTGCGTGCTCCGTGGAGCACTCCGGGAGCGCCGCCGGCGAACCTCGCGGCATGGCGACCGGTCTCGACACCGTCGCCACCGGCCTCGAATCCCCAGAGGGCTACGGATGGGTCGTCGAGGAACGCCGCAAAGATGCCCATGGCATTGGACCCGCCACCCACGCATGCCGCGACGGCGTCAGGCAGGCGGCCCGTCTCTGCGAGCACCTGCTCGCGCGCCTCTCGCCCGATGATCGATTGGAAGGTGCGCACCATCGTCGGGAAGGGGCTGGGGCCGGTCACGGTGCCGAGGATGTAGTGGGTCTCGTCGACCGTCGTCACCCAGTCGCGCATGGCCTCGTTGATCGCGTCCTTGAGGGTGCGACTCCCCGCGGTCACGGGCACGACGGTGGCGCCGAGGAGACGCATGCGTGCGACGTTGAGGGCCTGGCGCCGCGTGTCCTCCTCACCCATGTAGACGACGCAGTCCAGGCCGAGCAGGGCTGCGGCCGTCGCGGTTGCGACGCCATGCTGCCCGGCGCCCGTCTCCGCGATGACGCGCTTCTTGCCCATGCGCACGGTGAGCAGCGCCTGACCGAGGACATTGTTGATCTTGTGGGATCCCGTGTGGTTGAGATCCTCGCGCTTGAGGTAGACGCGCGCGCCGCCGCAGTGCTCCTGACCGAAGCGCACGGCCTCGGTCAGCGGACTCGGGCGGCCGGTGTAGGTGCGCTGCAGCCGGTCGAGTTCGGCATGGAATGCCGGATCCGACATCGCCTGTGCGAACGCCGCGTCGAGGCCGTCGAGCGCGGCGGTGAGGGCCTCGGGCACGAAGCGACCGCCGTAGGGCCCGAAGTGACCCTCCGCGACAGGCTCGCTAGCCACGCGCCCCCCTGAGCGCCGGGTGGGATCCCGCTGTGACGAGGTCATGCACGGCCGCACGCGGATCCGGTGAGGTCGCCAGGCTCTCGCCCACGAGCACGGCATCGGCTCCGGCCTCGGCGTAGGCGATGAGATCACGCGGGTCGCGCACGCCGGACTCCGCGATGCGCAGGCATGACTCCGGGATGAGGGGTGCCAGTCGCGCGAACGTGCCGCGATCGACCTCGAGTGTCTTGAGGTTGCGGGCGTTGACTCCGATGATCGTCGCCCCGGCATCGACAGCGCGAGAGACCTCGTCGTCTTCATGCACCTCGACCAGCGGGGTCATCCCCAGCGATCGGGTGCGCTCGATGAGGCTGACGAGGGCATTGTGATCCAGGGCCGCGACGATGAGGAGGACGACGTCGGCGCCATGCGCACGCGCCTCCCAGAGCTGGTAGCTGGTGACGATGAAGTCCTTGCGGAGCACAGGGATGTCGACCGCGCAGCGCACCGCGCGCAGGTCGTCGAGCGAGCCTCCGAAGCGACGCTGCTCGGTGAGCACGCTGATGCAGCGCGCACCCCCGGCCTCGTAGTCGCGGGCCAACTGTGCGGGGTCGTCGATCTCGGCGAGCCGGCCCTTGCTCGGGCTCGCGCGCTTGACCTCTGCGATGACGCCGACCCCGGGCTCCCGGAGGATGCCCTCCGCATCGCGGGGTGCAGGCATGCGCGCCGCAGCCGCCTTGACGTCTTCGAGGGGCGTCGCGGCCATGCGTCTGTCGAGGTCGTCGCGGACTCCCGCGATGATGTCGTCGAGGACAGTCATCGCTCACCCCCGCAGGCCAGGCGTGACCCACGCCGCGCTATCACGTCGTCAGAGTGCCACAGGCGAGCAGTCTTTGCTCACCCACCCCCCGCGGAGCGCAGACGTGATGCTCAGCCCGCTGCCGAGCCCAGGAAGGGCACGAAATTGCGCACGACAGCAAAGGCCATGGCGATGATGACGATGATCATGGGAGCCGCTCGAGCCACGCGATCGCGCGCGGGCGTGCGCGCCGGCGTGACTCCTGTCCACGCGCGATAGAGCCACAGGGCCCACAGGCCCACGAGGAGCGGCACGATCGCCACGAAGAAGGCGTTGTGGTCGATCGCGGTGATGATGTCGCCGTTGGCGAGGGCGTGGGTCGCACGCAAGCCACCGCATCCGGGGCAATCGATTCCGAGGAGCGCGAGCGTCGGACACAGGGGGTAGTGCCCGGGTTCGTTGGGATCCACGGCGCGGATGTAGCCCGTCGCCAGGATGACGCCCACGGCCGTGGCCACCGGCGCCACGAGCCGGCGCGCGCGCGGGCGGGCGTCCACGATCGGCTCGGCGGACTGCACCGGTGCGAGTGCCATGTGGGCAGACTACGCGGAAGTGACCCGGACAGGCAGGGCAG
>JBIIDD010000290.1:0-2705 GCA_044238565.1 Candidatus Nanopelagicales bacterium | reverse complement strand
GACCGACAGATGCGGATAGCCGTTGGGGTTGGTGGTGGCAATAGTTCCGAACTCGGGTGCATCGAGCATGGGGAGGGCATCGGGCGGAAGGGTCGCGGTCATGGGGGGACGGTATCGGACCGCGGAGATTCAGGGGCGCGTGAGGAGGGCGGTCGCGATCGCCGCGAGCCCCTCGCCTCGACCGGTGAGGCCGAGGCCGTCGGTGGTCGTGCCGGACACGCTCACCGGAGCTCCGACCGCAGCCGACATCACCGCTTCAGCATCAGCGCGACGCGCGCCGATGCGCGGTCGGACCCCGATGACCTGGATCGACACGTTGGCGATCTCCCAGCCCTGCGCGCGCACGTGCGCGGCGGCATGCGACAGCAGAGCCTGACCGCTGGCCCCGGACCACTGCGGATCGTCTACGCCGACGAGCGCCCCGAGGTCTCCAAGACCGGCGGCCGACAGCAGAGCGTCGCAGGCGGCATGCGCGGCAACGTCAGCATCGGAGTGGCCATCGAGCCCGTCGCCCTCCCAGAGCAGGCCCGCGACCCAGAGGGGTCGACCAGCGGCGAAGGCATGGACGTCGACGCCCACGCCGACGCGACTAGCCGACACCGCCGCTCGCCCGTCGACGGACGAGGATCGCCTCGGCGAGGACGAGGTCGAGAGGTCGCGTGATCTTGAAGGCTTCCTCGTGACCGGCGACCACCCGGACCGTCACGCCCATCCGCTCCACCATGCCCGCGTCATCAGTGGCGTCACCGCCATCCGACTCGGCGTGAGCACGCTGGAGCACATCACGCTCGAAGCCCTGAGGTGTCTGCACGGCGTGCAAGCGCGAGCGATCGAGAGTCGAGCGCACGATGCCGTCGCCGTCCACCTCCTTGATGGTGTCGACGACACCCAGGGTGGGGATCACCGCCTGCGCGCCTCCGCGGACCGCGGCGGCCACGCGATCGACGACCTCAGCGGGCACCAGGGGACGGGCCGCATCGTGCACGAGGACGACATCCACCTCCGGGGGCAGCGCGAGCAGCGCTCGAGCGACGGAGTCCTGCCGGGTCTCTCCGCCCGAGACGATGACGATGGGGAGGTCCATGCCGGAGAGGAGCGCGCGAGACTCCTCGACGGATTCCTCGGGTACGGCGACGACGATGATGTCGAGATCACGCGCAGCCGCGAGATTGCGTACGGCGTGCAGAAGGATCGGCTGGCCCGCCAGCGTGCGCAGGGCTTTGGGAGCTCCCGGACCCAGTCGCTCACCGCGACCGGCAGCAGGGACGATGACCGCCGTGAGGGGCGCGTCGCCCATGGCGTCCTCCGGTTCCACTGGCACGACCGCTCTCGCGGCCGTGACGGCCTAGGAGGCGAGCACCTCGTCGAGGATGGCCTCAGCCTTGTCCTCGTTGGTCTTCTCAGCGAGAGCGAGCTCGCTCACGAGGATCTGACGGGCCTTGGCCAGCATGCGCTTCTCGCCAGCCGAGAGTCCGCGCTCGCGCTCGCGGCGCCAGAGGTCGCGAACGACCTCCGCAACCTTGATGACATCGCCTGAGGCGAGCTTCTCGAGGTTGGCCTTGTAGCGGCGGGACCAGTTGGTGGGCTCTTCGGTGTAGGGCTGGCGCAGCACCTCGAAGACCCGATCCAGGCCTTCGGCGTTGACGACATCGCGTACGCCCACGAGATCGACGTTGTCGGCGGGTACACGGACCGTGAGATCCCCCTGGGCGACACGGAGTACGAGGTACTCCTTCTCCGCCCCCTTGATGACCCGGACCTCGACGGCCTCGATGAGGGCAGCCCCGTGATGGGGGTAGACGACGGTGTCGCCAACCTTGAACGTCATAGAGTGAGACCCCTTTCCAGGTCCATCAGGATATCACGGGCATCAGGAGCACCACCCCGAGTCCCATGGGCGGTACCCGCTACGCTGAGAGACGTGAGTGCAGTGCGCCATCGCATCGTCCGCCGTATCGCCCTCGTCGCGACCGTCGTTGTCGCCGCCCCCCTGCTCGCTGGCTGCTGGCAGGGCTTTAGTGCGAGCACCACCATGCAGAACTCGATGAATTCGGGCAATGGCACCCAGGAGATCCTGGGCTCGCTGCGCATCGAGAACGCCACCATCGTGCGCAGTGACACGGGCCGAGCCTCGCTCGTCATGGCCGTCTTCAACCAGGGAGACGCCCCCGACACCCTCACCGGGGTCGCGGTCGACGGGCAGCCCCTCGCGGCCCCCGCCGTCACCATCGAGCCCGGATCCTTCGCCACCTTCGGCTATGGCGCCGAGGGCGCTCCCGTGGAGAACGTCCTCCTCATCGAGGGACTGGCGACGCCAGCGGGCTCCTACTCCACCGTGTCACTCGCCTTCACGACCAACGGCGTCACCGACTTCACGTCGCTGGTGGTGCCGGACGTGGGCTACTACGCGGGCTACGTCCCCGCGAGCTAGCCGTTCACGAAGGGCTACTCGCCCTCGTACTTGTAACCCAAGCCGCGCACCGTGAGGATCAACGTCGGATTGCGCGGGTCGTCCTCGATCTTGGCGCGCAGGCGCTTGACGTGGACATCGAGGGTCTTGGTGTCGCCCACATAGTCCGACCCCCAGACGCGATCGATGATCTGGCCGCGTGTGAGCACCCGTCCGGCGTTGCGGACGAGGAGCTCCAGGAGGTCGAACTCCTTCAGCGGCATCGCGATGGTCTGGCCTCGCACGCCGACGACGT